>CAIVEA010000630.1 GCA_903904765.1 uncultured Chloroflexota bacterium | reverse complement strand
CCACCCCCGGCGTGGATTTGATCTCGCCCAGCAACAATCATGACCTGTATTCGATTGAAGACCTTGCACAGTTGATTGACGAACTCAAAACCGCTAATCCTCACGCCAAAGTATCCGTCAAGATTCCGGTTGTGCCGGGTGTGGGCGTGATTGCGGTGGGCGTGGCGAAGGCAGGCGCAGACATCATCAACATCACAGGCTATGACGGCGGCACGGGCGCGGCGCGTTCCCATTCGCTGCGGCATGTCGGGCTGCCCGCCGAAATCGGCGTGTGGCTGGCGCATCGTGCGCTCTCCGAAAGCGGCCTGCGCGATGATGTGGAACTGTGGTGCGATGGCGGTATGAAAAGCGGGCGCGATGTGCTCAAGATGATGTGCTTGGGCGCGAATCGTGTGGGCTTCGGCACGCTGGCGATGGTGGCGGTGGGCTGTACCATCTGCCGCAAGTGCCATGAAGGAACATGCCATGTGGGTATCACCACTCACGTTAAGACCAAAGCGGAAGCCGCACTGAAGGGCATCAAGCACTTCGAGCCGCGTGATTACGATAAGGCGGTGGATGGCATCTGCAACGTGTTTTACATGCTGGCAGATGACATTCGCAAATGGACGGCGCTGCTGGGTTTCCAGCGCACACAGGATGTGGTAGGACGCGCCGATCTGCTGGAACAGATCGCTATGCATGATCGCTTGGATCTGTCGCCGCTGCTGAAGCGTGCGCCGTTCAACCAGAAGAAAGTGCCGCAGCCGGGCGTGGGTCGCCGTCTGGTGCGCCCACGTAATACTCTGACCAAGCAGATTACCTCGATCATTTCCGATCATGTGATGGCTGGCGAATCCGAAGTCACCTACGACGACGAACAGGTGATGGCGATGGATCGCGCTCTGGGGACGCATCTGGCAGGTGCGCTCAAGCGTGGTGACTTCCTGAACGCGGATATGGTTGATGCCATTCACCTGAACTTCAGCAACTCTGCCATCCCCGGCAACGGTCTGGCGGCCTTCCTTGATGAACCATTGGATGTGCTGGTGGAAGGTGGCGCACAGGACGGTGTGGCGAAGTGCGCGCGTGGCGGCACAGTCACTATCCTGAAGGGGTTGAACCACAACGGTCAGCGCCTCGACGGGTCAGTGGGCAAGAGCTTCGCTTACGGGGCGCAGGGCGGGCTGTTCATCGTGCAGGGGAACGCGGATACCCGCGCTTGCATTCGTTTGAGCGGTGCGGACATTATCTTCGGTGGCGAAGTTACTGTGCCGCTGCGCGACGAGTTGGGGGGGCTGGCGGCACGGGCAAACCTGAAGGGCTATGCCTGCGAATACATGACTTCTGGTCGCGTGGTCATCCTAGGCGATCCGGGACCGTGGATGTGTTCGGGGATGTCTGGTGGTGTGATCTACCAGCGCATCCAACCAGAGATGAACCTGACTGTGGACGCGATTCGCCGCCGTATCGCAGAAGGTTCGACGGTGGACATCTTCCCGTTGGATGAGAAGGGTGTGGTGGATGTGCGTGAATTGATGAACTTGTACATCCAAACACTGGAAGTGAACAACCAACCAGAGGCTGCGAACCACCTGTACAATTTGCTCACGCGACCACAAGATCATTTCGTGAAGGTGGCTCCACCACTGCGTAAGAACTAGGATCAGAGCGAAAACCAGACGGATCGGCTGAAAATCCCCTCCGCACAACGGAGGGGATTTTCGTTGAGTATAAAGGCGCTCTATTGTTCTTACATCATGAGATTAGCTATAATTTCTTGGGGAATCGCAGCATCACAGCAGTCGAACTGTTTCGGAGACTTATACGATAGCCAGCGATTTGTAGAGGGATAAGGGATGTCTGCAAATAACTACCGGAACGAGTCATCCGTTCCGCCACCACTGGAAGAGTCCTACTGGGCTGCCATTCTCCGTGAAGGCGAATATGCGGAAGTAGGGCTATCGGCACACGATCCCGAATCACCCCGTGATACGCATATATCCGACCCTATTGCGCCCTCTATGCTGCCTGCGAATGGACACAGCTCGTCTGCACAGGATTGGGTGGATATTGCCGTTATTATGCAGAACGATGAAGTGATTCAATTGAATGTGATCGGGTATAACCGGGGTGGATTGCTGGTGGAATGGCGCAGCCTGCACGGGTTTGTTCCGGCTAGCCAACTGGTTGAATTCCCGTCCACTGGCAGCACGGGTCTGCGGCGTAATGCGCTGGTGAATCTGGTTGGACACTCCATCAGCCTGCGCGTGATTGAACTGAACAGCGATCAAAATCGCCTCATCCTGTCCGAACGTGCTGCACAGGTGGGCGCGGGCGAACGTGCCAGCATTATGCGCCGTCTGAAACCGGGCGATACCATCAGCGGCATGGTGACGAACCTGTGCGATTTTGGTGCATTTGTTGATCTGGGCGGGTTGGAAGGGCTGATTCACATCAGCGAACTGAGCTGGGGGCGCGTGGGGCATCCGATGGATATTCTGGGACGCGGGCAGGAAGTGACCGCCTACGTGCTGGATATTGACCGTGATGCGGGCCGAATCGCGCTAAGTCTGAAACGTCTGCGCCCCGACCCGTGGGAAACGGTGACGGAACGCTACCACATTGGCGACATCATTCACGGGACGGTTACGAATGTGGTGGATTTCGGCGCGTTTGCCTGCATTGAGGATGGCTTAGAAGGACTCATCCATGTTTCGGAACTGGCGGAAGGGCATTTCTTGCATCCCCGCAATGTGGTCAACGAAGGTCAAGTGGTGATGGCGCGTGTGCTGAGCATTGATAGCCATGCCCGCCGTTTGGGGTTGAGTCTGCGTCTGAACGCTTGAGAACTTCATCCTCTTCTTGAATAACGGGGTGAACTCCGCGTTCACCTCGTTTTGACCGGATCGCCTCTCGGCACAGCGCCTCCAAAACCGTTATAATACAGATGATTTCCGCTTACTGAGGTTTTACCGTCGCGTGGCACAACGAAAACCACCGGAGCGAAAACCCGCCGCAAGTCGGGCTAAAGGCAGCGTACCGCCGCCATCCCCGCGCCGCGCCGATGAACGCTACCAAGTCAAACCGGAATTCTGGGACTCGCTGCTCGATAGCCTCCCGCCGTGGCTAGATGAGATTGCTGCGATTGCCCTGATCGTGTTCGGCATCCTGTCGCTGTTATCATTGTTGAACGTGGCAGCAGATGCGACCGTATCCAGCGCATGGTCGAACGCTTTACGCAGCCTGTTCGGCTATGGCAGCGTGGTCGTGGCGGGTGGAATCTTCGGCCTCGGCGTGTTCATTCTGCTACCCAAACTCAAGATCAATCTCAAGTTCCCGTATGAACGCATCCTCGCGCTGGAAATGGTCTTTCTGGCGCTGCTGGCGCTCTTACATCTGTTGACGGGCGACCCGGAAATGCGGGCGCTGGCTCGTTCGGGCGAAGGCGGCGGCTACATCGGTTGGGCGCTGGCGGTGGTGGTCAGCGGGTTGTTCGGATCGCTGACTGCGATTGTGATTTATGTGGTGGTGCTGCTCCTCGGCTTGGGCATGGTGTTCGGCTTGAGCTTAAAAGCCAGCCGCGAATGGATGCGGGCGCGGGCTGAACAGTTGACCGCGTACAGCCAGCAGATCGCCCTGCGCTATCCACCTACCGTCAAGCGGCGGGTGAGTGCGCCCGTCCCCCCGCCGCCGTCTGCCAACACGCCTTCCGCCAAGCGTACCGCCGCGTCCATCCTGCGGATTCGGCCTGATCCGGGGCAGATTCCGCCGTCGCTCAGGCCGGGCGCGAAAGAGAATTTGTCGAAGGATTTAGGGCTTGCGCCGCCCAGCCTGCTTACGCTGGAGAAGTTGAAAGCGGACTTCAATGCGGTTGGCACGGTGCAGGGCAAAAAGACCAAAGACGGGCAGGTATTTGTGGAGCGCCCGGATGGGCGGGTGAAGCGGTACTTCAGCGTCGCCAGCATGAAAGAGCCGAAGCGGGTGGGCAAGCGTGATTCGGCACTTCCTTCGCTGGAACTGCTGCGCGATATGGAACTGGTGATGCCCACCGAGAAGGAAATCAACAACAACGTCGTGCTGATCGAGAACACTCTGCTGGAAT
>CAIVEA010000629.1 GCA_903904765.1 uncultured Chloroflexota bacterium | reverse complement strand
CGCCGCGAAGGTCGCCAGCAAGTAAAACCCGCGCTGTCGCCTAAATATGAAAACAAAACCGGCTCCCAAGGGGTCGGTTTTTTGTGTTATGGTCATTTTCGCGGGCGCGTTCAGGCTTTAACAGGGACGAGTTCCGGCAGTTCCAATCGGTAGCCCACGCCACGCACCGTCCGCAAGAATTGTGGATTGCCCGGTTCGGGTTCGATCAGCTGCCGCAGCCAGCGAATATGCACATCCAGCGTGCGCGTGTCGCCCAAATAATCGGTCTGCCACACCTTCTCCATCAACGTGCGCCGATCCAGTGTCAGGCCGGGATTCTGAAAGAAGACTTCGATCAGCAACGCCTGTTTGGGCGTGAGGTTGGTTTCTGTCCCGTTCACAATCAGCACCCGCCGCACCCGGTTGATGACGAACGGACCGCAGATCACAGTGTCAACAGCACCGGGACGCACCAACCGATCCAGCGTTTTGAGGAGCTTACGCGCCGTGACGGGCTGCACCAGTAGCACATCTGCCACACTATGCGCCTGCTCCTTCGCTCCCGAATGAATGTGTACCAGCGGAATACCGTTCAAGGCGCTGTGCAAATCCGCGCACACCCGATCTCCCGGTGTTCGCATCGAAGCCGCATCCAGCACCACGCAATCGAAGACCGCGCTGCGTGCTTGTTCCACGCCCTGTTTACCACTGGTCGCAACCGTCACGCCGTATCGCTTTTGCAAAGAGTTCACCAGCGCGGTGGAGTTGGCTTGAATGCGCCCAATGTACAGCAGACGTGGTGATGGCATGCGGGGTTCTCCTATCCTCAACTGAGAGGGACTTGGATTATACCGAAAAGCAGCCCTCAACGAAAGCATCCCTGTGCATAGACAGGCATCTCATCGGATGGCATAATCGCTCTTTACGTACTCGACCTGTGTCAGGACATCCCATGCCATCCACGATTGACGACCTGAATCGCTCTCTTGACTGGCGTAACCTGCCCGCGCTGGCACAACGCGCCACCGAACACGCGCTGAACATCCAGCGCATCCCCGCGCCCACATTTGAGGAAGAGACCCGCGCCCGTTTCGTGCTGGAATGCTTTCAGGCGGCAGGGCTGCACGACACCGATCTAGATGATTTGCACAACGTTTACGGGCGACTACCCGGCCTTCACCCCTCCCGTGCGGGCGTGCTCATCTCCGCCCATACCGATACCGTGTTCACCGCCGACACCGATTTAACGGTGCGCTATGAAGGCAACCTGATCTACGGCCCCGGCATCGGAGATAACTGCATGGGGGTGGGTGGGCTGCTGGCGCTGGCGGAATACCTGCGCGAGCAGCAGATTCAGCCGGAATGCGATCTGTGGTTCGTCGCCAACACCCGTGAAGAAGGGTTGGGCGATCTGGGGGGCATGAAAGCAGCCTTCGCACGGCTCAAGACGCGCATCAGCCGTGTGATTAACCTCGAAGGGATGGCCTTCGGGCATGTGTACCATGCTGGAATCGCAGTGCGCCGCCTGCACATTACCGCCAAAACGGGCGGCGGGCATAGCTGGTTGAATTTTGGTCGCCCCAGCGCCATTCATGGAATCATGCAGTTGGGCGCAGCCATCACTACACTCAAAACCAGCGAGTCGCCACGCACCACTTACAACATTGGCCTGATTGAAGGCGGACAGAGCATCAACACGATTGCCGCCAGCGCCGGATTGTGGCTCGACCTGCGTGCGGAAACCAGTACCGCCCTCGCTCCGCTAGAAGCCAGCGTGCGAAAAATGGTGGAAGCAATCTCCAAACCAGATATGTCATTCAGCATCGAAGTGGTGGGGGATCGGCCTGCTGGCTCCATCGCTACCGATCACCCACTGGTCACACGCTCGCTGGCGGCGCTGAAGGCCATCGGTTACAAAGGTACCCTTGAAAATGGCAGCACAGATGCCAATATACCCCTCTCACAAAACTGCTCTGCCGTCACCATCGGCATCACGCGGGGCAGCAACGCACACCGTCTGGATGAATACATCGAAACTGCGCCGGTTGCAGATGGGCTGCACCAGTTGATTCTGGTGACGCTTGCCACCAGCGCAATAGACGAATAACAAGGGGTACTGTATGTCCCGAATTGATCTGCTCGTAGCAGTCCGGCCTGAACAGGCGGAACGCTACCAGAATAACCTGAACGCCTACCCGGATTACCACGTCGAACTTGTCACGAGCCGCGAGGCAGTGATGACGGCGCTGGTAGATCAAGAGAAGTATGTGGATGTACTGGTGCTGGACAACGGGCTGACGCAAATCTACGAATTTGTCATCGAACTGCGCCAGCATTTCCCCCGGCTGTTCATCGTTCTTGTGGATGAAGAAGCCGATTTTGCCACGCCCGGTCAAGCGGATGACCTCAGCACCGACCCGTTCAACAACGACGATCTGAATCGGCGCATCACCCGACTGATGTCTGACCGCGAATTGGAAACGCTGCGTGCCGATGCCATGCCCGCCGTTCGCCAGTTCGCCAAAGAACTCCGCAAAGCCTCCGGCGACAAAAACGGCAAATATCAGGCGGCAGTCAAAGCCTGTGCCGAACTAGGGTTCACCTATGTGGCTTTCTATCGTGTGGAAACCGATCTGGAAACCCTGTCGCTTAAAGCGCAGACCGGAGCCAGTGACCTGCGTGCCATCGCCCCAGACATCGCGCCATCGGACAGCTTAACAGTCCGCGTGTTCAAAAGCGGACATTCACGCATTGCCACCGAAGAAGATGCCGCGATTGAGCCACTGGTGGGCGAAGGTCGGTTGCCTGTCATCACCTATATTCCGATCAGTCTGAGCAACCAGTGTTACGGCGTGCTGGTGGCCGGCAAAAATCAGCCCAACTCGATCAGCGCCGACAATGTGATGATGCTGGAACTAATCGCGGCACAGGTCGCCTCGGTCATCTCCAAAGACCTACCCTAACCTACTCGTATGATCGGCGGGGAGATGGGGATAATGTCCCTCATCCCCCCGCCCTGCCCCGCTTAAAGCCCGCGCAGCGCCGCCTCGAACCGTTCAATCTCGTCATGCGTGTTGTAGTGCGCCAGCCCCACGCGCACCATGCCATCCTGCGCGTGTCCCAGCCGGTTCATGATCTCGACGGCGTAGTAATTGCCATCCCACACATACACACCCTGCTTCGCCAGATGTTCCGCCACCTGCGCCGAAGTGTGTCGTTCATGGGCGAACACCACTGTGGGAACGCGCTCATTCAACCGTGCCCGATCCGTAATCCCGTAGATACGCGCACCCGGAAGGCGTTCCAGCACATCCAGCAGATGCGTCACCAAGCCCTGCTCATAGTGGGTCATGCTAGTCATTGCCGTTTTGAGTTCCAACCGCCGCCCACCGAAGCCGGGGAACTGGTCGGCATATTCCGCGCCATACTCGCGCCCGATTCCCGTCAGATAATCAATCGCCGCGCCCACGCCGGCAATTGTCTCAAAACTGGGCGTACCCGTCTCCCAGCGATAAGGCGGCTTGTCTTTGGATGGGCGCACTTTGTACGCGGGCAATTCTGCCAGCAGTTGATGGCGACCCCACAGGATGCCGATATGCGGGCCAAAGAACTTATAGGCCGAACACAGCAGGAAATCACACCCGATGGCCTGCACATCAATCGGGATGTGCGGGGCGCTCTGCACCGCGTCCACCACGTACAGCGCCCCCGCCGCTTTCGCCATCTGCGCGATACGCGCCACCGGATTGATCGTCCCCACCGCATTCGAGGCATGAACAGTCGCCACCAAGCGCGTCCGGTCGGTCAGGGCGGCCTCCAACGTATCCAGATCGAGCGTGCAATCGGACTCACGAATGTCCACCCAACGCACGACCAGCTGGTAATCCTCGGCAATCCGTAACCACGGGGACACATTGGCATCATGATCCATGCGCGTCAACACAATCTCATCACCGGGGCGGAAGGTCTTGGCAAGCGCCCGGCTGAGGGCGAAATTGAGTGTAGTCATATTCGGCCCCAGCACAATTTCGCTGGCGCTGGGAGCGTTCAGGAAATCCGCCACCCGTTCCCGCGTTGCCAGCACCATCGCATCGCTGCGCTGGCTGCTGGCGAATGCGCCGCCGGAATTGGCGTTCATGTACCGATAGTAGTTTGTCACCGCCTCAATTACGCCGGTTGGAACTTGCGTCCCGGCGGGGTTGTCAAAATAGATCGCCTCGCGCAGCATCGGGAATTGTTCCCGTACAGAATCCGCCTGAAAAGCCATCGTTGCTCCCATCGTGTTATCCTAGTTGTCAGCCGCTTAAAGATAGCCGATTCCTGCCTATGGCGCGAAGGCCGACCAGACCATTCACACATTACAAAACGAATATAGTCTAATAAGAATAAAGTCCTCTCTTACGACCTTTCAATGAAATGGGTATAATTTCAGCTTCTATCTTGATTGGGAAGATGACGTGATGGGCAACACCGAATTTCAAAACCTGCTGCAACAGAACCGTTTGCTCACCGAAGAAGTCAAACGCCGGATTGACCAGATCGGGGCGATCAATACGGTGGCGACCACCGTCAGTCAATCGCTCGATCTGGATGTCACGCTCAAGACGGCGCTGCGAGCCGTTCTAGATGTGGTGGGCGCAGAGGCAGGTGGAATCAGCCTGATTGACGAATCCTCCAAAGAAGTGGTGCTGCGAGCGCAGGAAGGCTGGCCGCACGACTGGGTGACGAAACCGATGCGTATCCCTTACGGGCAGGGGATGTCCGGGCAAGTCATCACCCGAGATGAAGTAGTGGTGGATAACGATCTGGATGGTTCAGAAACGCTGGCCGTCCCGCAGTTCCACAATGAGAACTTTCGCTCGATTGCGATGGCTCCCATGCACGCCCGCAACCGGATTATCGGCATCCTGAGCATCATGAGCAACCAGCGCGAGGCCTTCACTAGCGATCATATCGCGGTGCTAAGGTCGGTTGCGGATACAGTGGGCGTGGCGCTGGACAATGCCCGCTTGTACGAAACTACCGCCGAGCAAGAAGAACGCCTGCATGCCATCTATCAAGCTACGGGCGAAGGTATCATCGCCACCGATTTGCACGGGCGCATCAGCCTGATTAACCACGCTGCTGCCACCATCTTTGATGTGAACGCCGAAAAACTGATTGGCACACCGCTGCGCGAGTCCCCGATTAATCCGCGTGTGCGCGAGTCGCTGCTGTATGCCCTATCGGATACCGCTAACGACAAAAAGTCGTTTCAGGTCAATCTGGATAAGCGGTTGTTATCCATCGTGGTATCGTCCATCGTCATCGAAAGTACGCTCGATCAGGTGCAGAACAACGACGGCTGGGTGATCGTGGTGCAGGACATTACGCACTTCCGCGATGCCGATGTGCAGAAGTCGGAGTTCATCCGGGCAGCCGCGCATGATATGAAGAACCCGCTGGGCGTGGCCCTAGGGTCGCTCAACATGCTGAACGACTTCATCGGCGCGGATGATCCCACCGTGCTCGAACTGATTCAGTTGGGGCTGAATGGCATCAGCCGCCTGCAAGACCTGATTAACGATCTGCTGCATCTGGAACAGATAGAACACGGCTACGGCGCGAGTATGACCACCTTCAACATGCGCGACCTGATGCAGGAAGCGGTGAACGACATCAAGCCACTGCTGGCGGAGAAGAACCTGACCTGTACAGTGGACGCGGCGGACAATCTGCGACAATTGACGGCTGATCGGCGCTGGGTCAAACGCGCCTTCATGAACTATCTGGATAATGCCACCAAATACACGGGCATGGGTGATAGCATCACTGCCCGCGCCTTCGCCAGCGACACCATGCTCTATATCGAGGTGAGCGACAACGGTCCCGGCATCCCCGTCGAAGCGCAGTCACGCCTGTTCGAGCGATTCTACCGTGCCAGCGATGATCGCATCAAAGGCACGGGTTTGGGGCTGGCGATTGTCAAATCGGTTGCGGAAAAGCACGGCGGCAGTGTGTATGTGCAAAGTCAACTGGGCAAAGGCAGCACCTTCGGCATGACTTTGAGCTGGGGAACGCCGCCCGCCATCAATTCGACATCGGCTGGATAGCAGCGCGGACGGTGGCCGCCAGTGCGCCGAAGTCATCCCGGTAAGCATCGGTGATGCGGCGCGGGCGCGGCAGAGTGACGGGAATATCCGCTGCAATCTGACCGGGGCGCGGACTGAGTACCAGAATACGATCTGCCAGCAACAGCGCCTCGTGAATATTGTGCGTCACCATCAGCGCCGTCTGCCCGCCCGCATTCCACATCTGCATCAGATCGAAACTGATCTGCTCACGGGTTAGCGCGTCCAACGCCCCGAACGGTTCATCCAGCAGCAGCACTTCCGGCTCTTGAATCAGCACCCGCCCCAGCGCCACCCGCTGCGCCATCCCGCCGGAGAGTTCCGCCGGATAAGACTGCGCGAAGGCATCGCTCAGGCCAAGTTTGGGCAGCAGCGATCGCGCCGCCTGCGTCCGCACATCAGGCGTAACGCCCGCCAGTTCCAGCGGCAGCGCGATGTTCTCGATCACGGTGCGCCAAGGAATCAGGTTGGCATCCTGAAACATCAGCCCTACCCGCCGCGACGGTTCGTGAATGCGGCGACCATCCAGAAACACCTGCCCGCGTGTGGGCGCTTGCAAACCGCCTAGCAAGCGGATGAGCGTACTTTTGCCACACCCGCTAGGGCCGATCAAGCACACGAATGTCCCCGGCTCGATCTGGAATGAGATTGGCCCCAACGCCGGGAGAGTCCCCCCTCCCGGCGCAGGATAAATCACGCTCAAATCACGCGCCGCTAACTGTGCGGTCACGGCTGGGCGGCCATAGGCAAGAAGTCATTGGTATACGCGCCTGTGAGCGTGTACGGCTCGGTGAGTGCCTTCATCTGCACCAGCACCTGCGCGGTCTGCTCCCACGAAGCGGCATCCGTCAGCCCCAACTGGTCGGCATCCCACAGATCAATCGTGTTCAGCAACACCTCGAACTGCACCACTGTCGCCGGATCGAAGGCCGCCAGTAATTGTTCGCGCAACGCGGCGCGGCTTTCCGCCACCGCCGCCCGATCCGGCGCGGTTTCCAGCAGCGCGGTCTGAGCCTGTGCGGCTGTATCCAACGCAGCGCGGAAAGTATCATCCAGCGGCAGGTTCTCGATGTACTTGGCGCTCAAAAGATAGGCTTCCGCCGGATTGTTGATGGCATCGGCTAAGCCCGCGTTGAAAGCCGCCACGACAGCCCGCACCAGATCAGGTTGTTCGGCAATCGTCTTTTCGTTGGTCACAAGGCCGTTGGACACCATATCCGCCGCCGCCGCCACCGGGAACACTGCCACCTGCTTGACCGCGCCACACTGTCCGGCATTGGCACGCTGCTGGATTTGCAGCGGTTCGTTGTTAATGTACACCACCGCCGCTTCTACCGCGCCGAGGCAGAATACATCCGGCGCATTGAAGCCAATCGGCTCCAGTTGGATATCGCTTTCTGCAAGACCATTAGCGGAAAGCAACGCGGTCAACCCGTTATAGCTCGCCCCGAACAAGCCGGGGATGCCTACTTTTTTGCCCTTCAGATCAGCCACCGAAGTAATGTCGCTGTCGGCATTGTAGACGATGCCCACCGGATACTGCTGAAACCACTCGTAGACGAACACCACCGGACGGCCTGCCGCCCGCGCCTTAATCACTTCTTCGCCGCTAATCAGCCCGAACTGGCGCTCGCCCGCCGCGATCAGATCAACACCCACATTCTCGTCACCATGCTCGATGGTGACATCCAACCCCTGCGCGGCGAAATAGCCCTTCTCCAGTGCCACATACACCGGAGAAAACTGCACATTCGGCACGAACGTCATGAAGAAAGTCAGCGGCGGCGTCTCTTGCGCCCGCAATCCCGAACCCACCAAAAGCAGAACACACGACAGGGCAACCACAGCCCACTTGCGAATCATCTTTACATTACTCCCTGAATTGAAATTCCACACATTACATCTGCCCACGCGATGACAGCTTCCGTACAGCAGGACACGGAGGAAGAACCGTATTGTCATGCTGCCTGCACCGCGAAAACACGCTTCATCTAAGCTCGCTCATCCATGCAGGGGACGAGCGCGTTTTTGCCACGCCAGCGTCCGGTTCTCCAGCAGGCGCACACCGCCGTACAGCAACCGCGCCATCAGCGTCAACGTCAGCACCGCAACAATCACCAGCGGCGTATCATAGCGGCTGCGCGCCGTGTAAATCAGATAGCCCAAGCCAGCATTGGCGCTCACGAACTCCCCTACTACCGCGCCGATCACCGCCAGCGACGCGCTGGTTTTCATCCCGCCCAGCAGCACAGGCATGGCGGCTGGCACTTCCAGTTTGGTGAACATCTGCCAGCGGGTGGCCTGCATCGAGCGCATCAGATCGCGCAGCGAAAGCGGAACGGTGTTTATGCCCACAACGGTGTTCATGAGCATCGGGAAAAACACGATCAAGGCGCTGGTCACAATTTTGCTAGTGGGGCCGCTGCCAAACCAGATGATGAGCAGGGGGGCATAGGCCACCACAGGCGTGGACTGAAAGGCAGCGATCAGCGGCGAAAGCGCATTATCCAGCACGCGATTCTTAGCGATCAGGTAGCCGAGTCCTACCGCAGCCGACAGGCCGACCAGCAGCCCCGCCGCCACCGCGCCCAGCGTGGCCTGAATATGCCCCAACAGCGTCCCATCGCGGATGACATCCACCGCTTTTTGCAGCACAGATAGCGGCGAAGGAATGATGAACTCCGGGTAGATTTGCAGCCACACTGCCACCTGCCACACCAGCAGCAGGCCAATCAGCACCAGCAAGGGCGCGTGGTGGGCGACCAGCGCCTTCACAGATTGTCCAGCGCGGGTATCAGTGCCTTCGGATTTTGTCATGGGCTTGAACAGTGTACGCACAACCATAGCAGTCCCTATTGCTTTCACAGCGCAAGCCAACAGGGATAAGAGGAAGCACCACCGACTACGGTCTAATCGTAGCACAAAGTAGGCAGCTGAGGAGGGTCAGCGCCATCATCCGGCGGAGCAAACGTGTGCCAAACAACCGAACAGCAACCAGCGGGTTCGGCACACGCACCTTCTTTCATCCAGACTATAACTGTCGGCTCTGGACTCGCACCAGATCCACCGTTATGACCGCAGGACGGTCACAAAGCACTCATTCCGTTCGATGATGGAGGAACGCCAAAGGAATGAATGACTCGGGTCGCGGGCTTGGCACAAAAGCGCCCTACCGCCGATCGGGAATTTCACCCT
>CAIVEA010000628.1 GCA_903904765.1 uncultured Chloroflexota bacterium | reverse complement strand
GTTCGACCCCGAAGTGCTGAAGGCGATTGATATTGTTGTGTTCAGCGAAGAAGACATCGCGGAAGCGCCCGAACTGGAAGCCGAGTTTGCGGGTGCGGTTAAGCACCTGTTCGTGACCCGTGCTGAACGCGGTGGCACTTACTATCGCGACGGGCAACCGATTTCATATACCACCCCGCAGGTGCAGATGGTACATCCCACCGGCGCGGGCGATGTGTTCGCTGCGGGATTGTTGTGCGCGCAGCATGTCCTCAGCCCTGATCTGACGGTGGCGGTGCAGGTGGCGGCGCGGTTGGCTGCGACCTCGGTCACGCGGGTGGGGCTGGAGAGTGCGCCGCGTGCAGACGAAGTACAACAGGCGTTAGACGAGGTGCGCGGCCTTGAAGCCTGATCGTATTCTCTACAACGGTAATATCATCACCCTCGACCCTGCGCGCTCCTTTGTGAGCGCGCTGGCTGTTTATGGTGATCGAATCGCAGCTTGCGGTTCGGACGAAGACATGCTGGCGCTGGCGGGCGCGAATACCCGCCGCGATAACCTGAACGGGCAGACGGTGATTCCCGGCCTGACCGATGCTCATTTGCACTGGGAGATGACTTCCCGTGCGCTGCATCAGGTCAATGTGTTTGAAGTGCCGACCAAAGCCGTTGCACAGGAGCGTGTGGCCGAGTTTGCCAAGCGTGTCCCCAACGGCGATTGGCTGATGGGACACGGCTGGTTTCAGGACTTGTGGCCGGATAAAGCCTTCCCGACGACTGCCGACCTTGACCGCGTAGCCCCGCATCATCCTGTGTATCTGCGCGCAAAATCCGGTCATGCGGCGTGGGTGAACAGCGTCGCGCTGCGCCTGTGCGGGATTACCGCCAGCACGTCCGACCCCGAAGGCGGCGAGATCGTGCGTGACGCACAGGGCGAACCGACGGGTATCCTGCTGGAAAACGCGATGGGCTTGGTGGCAGACCGCATCCCGCCGCCTTCGCCGGAGCAGATCGCCCGTGAGATGCTGGTGGCGCAAAAACTGGCGCTTGCCAGCGGGATGACCGGGTTCCACGATTTTGATGAGCCAAGCTGCCTACGCGGGTTGCAGGTACTGCGCGAACGCGGTGAATTGAGCTTGCGCGTCCTCAAACACGTCAATAAACAGTGGCTACAGGCGGCACTCGATACCGGGCTGCGTGGCGGCTTTGGCGATACGTGGATACGCATCGGCGCACTGAAGATTTTCGCGGACGGGGCGCTTGGCCCGCGTACCGCCGCCATGATTCAGCCCTATGATGGTGAACCGACCAACTTCGGCATTGTCACGGTGGACAAAGAAGAAATGCTGGAACTGGTCAGTCAGGCCAGCGCCGCCGGACTGCCTTCTACTGTTCATGCTATCGGTGATCGCGCCGTACATGATGTGCTGGATGTGTACACCGAAGTGCGGCGGCAGGAAGCAGCGCGGGGCGAAACACCCGCACAGCGCCGCCACCGTATCGAGCATGTGCAGCTCATCCATCCTGATGACGCGGGTCGCCTCGCCGAACTGGATGTGATCGCTTCCATGCAACCGCTACACGCCACCTCCGATATGGATGCGGCCAACCGCTACTGGGGGGCGCGTTCCTACTGGAGCTACAATGCGCGGGTGCAGATTGATCGCGGCGCAAAGGTGGCTTTCGGGTCAGATTCGCCGATTGAACCGTTCGAGCCGTTCAAAGGGATTCATGCATCTGTCACACGTCAGCGCCCCGACGGTTCGCCGGGGGCGGACGGATGGTATCCCGAACTGCGCCTGACGGTGGACGAGGCGCTGCGCGGGTTCACGCAGGGGCCAG
>CAIVEA010000627.1 GCA_903904765.1 uncultured Chloroflexota bacterium | reverse complement strand
GGCGCGGTATATCAATGACCGCAAACTGCCCGACAAGGCGATTGACCTGTTGGACGAATCGGCAGCCAAGTTGCGGGTGGCGCTGTACTCTATGCCGCCCGAACTGAAGGAGATGAAAGACCAGATCAACCGGCTGATGGCGGACGAAGAAGCCGCTGGACTCGCCCGCGAGTACGAACGCGCCGCCGAGTTCAAAGTCCATCGCTTGCAGATGGAGCAGGAATTCGAGCAGACGCGCTTCATCTGGCAGCAGGAAAAGCAGTTGGATGAGGTGGTGGATGCGGACGACATCGCGCAGGTGGTCGCCCAGTGGACGGGTATCCCCGTCAATCAGATGCTGGAAACCGAGAGCGAAAAGCTGCTGCGGATGGAAGAAGTGATGCACCAGCGCATCATCGGGCAGTCGGCGGCGGTCACAGCGATTGCCGACGCGATTCGCCGTTCGCGCAGCGGCCTGAAAGACCCCAAGCGCCCCATCGGTTCGTTCATCTTCCTCGGCTCCAGCGGCGTGGGCAAAACCGAACTTGCTAAGACGCTGGCGGAGTTCCTGTTCGATGATGACGAGGCGCTGGTGCGCGTGGATATGAGCGAATACCGCGAACAGCACACGGTCAGCCGCCTGTTCGGTGCGCCCCCCGGCTATGTGGGCTACGAGGAGGGCGGTCAACTGACTGAGGCCGTGCGCCGCCGTCCGTTCCGCGTCATCCTGTTTGACGAGATCGAGAAGGCACACCCCGATGTGTGGAACGCGCTGCTACAAATTCTCGAAGATGGCCGCTTGACTGATGGGCAGGGGCGCACGGTGGATTTCCGCAACTGCGTCATCATCATGACGAGCAACTTGGGGACGGAATTTGCGCGGCGCGGTGGCGTGCTGGGCTTCACCCAACCCGGCGACCAGCAGGCGGTGGCCGATCATCAGAAGATCGAGAAGGCCATGCGCGAAACTTTCCGCCCGGAATTCCTGAACCGCATTGACGAGATCATCATCTTCTCGCCCCTCACGCTGCCGGAAGTGGAATTGATCGTGGATTTGCAGATGAAGGGCATTGTGGAGCGCATGAGCGAGGCCGGCATCTCGGTGCATCTGACCGAACCCGCCCGCCGCTGGCTGGCTGAAAAGGGTTATGACCCGCAGTTCGGCGCACGCCCCCTGCGCCGCGCCCTGCAACGCTTCGTGGAAAACCCCCTCAGTGTGCAACTGCTGAAAGGCGAGTTCCATCAGGGTGACCTGATCGTGATTGACGAGTTGAACGGTCAACTGGCGTTCCTACGCAATCAGGATACCAGTTCGGACTATTTGCGGAATCAGGACAGCGGCACGGATTACCTGCGCTTGAATCAGGACGATTTCTTGCGGCAGGACTGACCGCCGCTGATCGCTTGCCTTTCTGAACCCCTTGCTCCGGCAGGGGGTTTTTGTTTGGCGTGGCAGTGCAGGCGCAAGCCAGTATAATCACGCCAAACGAAGGAAAGTGAGGCCGTTATGCGCGTAGTGGTGGTGGGTGGCACGGGCAATATCAGCGTGAGCATCGTCAAGCGGTTGTTGGCGCTGGGGCATGAGGTGACGGTTTACAATC
>CAIVEA010000626.1 GCA_903904765.1 uncultured Chloroflexota bacterium | reverse complement strand
CGTTCGATGATGCGCTTGACGATGGATAGACCCAACCCGAAACCAGCGGTGGAATGCGCCTCATCGTGCCGCCAGAAAGGATCGAACACCTTCGACAGATTTTCCGGCGCGATGCCCATACCCGTATCCACGACTTCCACCCAGAGCTGATCGCCCGCTGCGCCCGCCGAAACCGTCACCAAACCATCCTGCGGGGTGTAGCGCATGGCGTTGTCCAGAATGTTGCGGAAGGCATCCCCTAGCAAATCAGCATCACCCATCACAGTCGGCAGATGCGGGAAGCGGGCATGCTGTATGGTCGGACGATTACCATACATGTCCTGCACATATTGATATTCCGAAAGCAAAATTAAGCCGAGGCCGATGGGCTGACTTTCGATTTTGTCGTGGCTATCCAGTCGTGCCATCAGCAGCAGACTATCCAACAAGCGGGTAATACGCTTGATTTGCTCTTCGATGGAATGAGCCTTTGTCTGGCGCACCTCCGGCTTATCCGAACGCAGC
Source organism: uncultured Chloroflexota bacterium (assembly GCA_903904765.1). The sequence continues at coordinate 7,448 of CAIVEA010000626.1, read as the reverse complement.
AGCAAGTAGGTGGCAGAATTGATGATCGCCAGCGGTGTGCGGAACTCATGCCCTGCATCATGGATGAAGCGTGCAAGCAAATCAATGCGTTCCTGCTCCAGTTGTAATTCGACTTGGCGGCGTTCAGCCTCTTTGCGTTCGGTGATGTCGCGGGCAGACACATACGCTCGCAAATATGTCCCGTCCGGCGCGTACAGATAATGTGCGTGATCTTCGCGCCAGAAGTAATGTCCGTCATCATGCCGCACACGGTAGGTCAGCACCAGATCGGACTGATGATGGGCAATAGCGGACTCAATCTGATGAGTAGTCGCATCCCGATCATCGGGATGAATAACCGCCCAGCGTGAGGACACATCGGAGCCATACGAATACCCCTCTGCCCACCCGTGCATACGATCATAGACGGGCGACGCATAGATCATCCGGCGTGCCAAACCATCCAGAATCGCAATCCCATCGGATGTGTTCTCGGCAATCAGGCGATACTTTTCCTCGCTCTCATACAGCGCATTTTCCATTTGCTTCCGTTCGGTGATGTCGCGGGCTGCCGCATACACCAAGCCACTATACGGGTTGCTAGAGCGCCACTCGATGAAACGGTAGCTGCCATCGGCACTACGGTAGCGGTTGACGAACTCAATCACAGGCTCACCTTGATTCAGTTGTTCCATCGCACCCACTGTGGCCTGCACATCATCAGGATGCACAAACTCCATGAAGAAGCGATTCTCGATCTCCTCCACCGGAATACCGAGCAGCTTCTCCCATGCCCGATTGACCTTCAGCAGTCGCCCTTCCATATTCGTAATATTCAACATCTCATTGGTGACGTTGAAAAACTGCTCTAGTTCGTTATAACGGGCGGCGAGTTCGTCTTCCAGCCGTTTGTGTTCGGTGATGTCTTGCATGGTGCCAAACAAACGGATGATACAACCCTCGTCATCACGAAGTGTCTCCCCTTCGACATGTACCCACACCACCTGACCATCCGGTAAGCAGAAGCGATGGTCAAAAATATAATCGCCAAATTGTTCCAGCGCGTTGCTCCACTTGCACATTAACAGATCAATATCATCGGGGTGTACATGCTGCAAGATAAGTTCAAGCGTTGGAACCACTTCCTGCGGACGATAACCATACAAGCGATAACTTTCGTCCGACCATGTTAATTTGCCCGTTGCCGTCTCATAGTCCCAATCCCCCACATGGGCAATGCGCTGTGCCTGCGCCAGACGCAGCGCACTCTCGCGCAGCGCCGCCACTGCCCGCTGCCGTTCTGTGATGTCGCGGACGATGCTGATGACATGCAGCGGCTCCCCCCGGCTGTCCCGCACCAGTTCGACATTGATTTCGGTATCCACCAGACTTCCATCTTTGCGCCGGAAAACGCGGTGATACGGCGCAATCTGTTCCCCGATTTTCAGACGCTCTATGACATTGATCGCCTTGTGCAGTTCGGCGGGCGCTACACTGTCGCGGTTGGACATGCGTAGCAGTTCTTCGGTGGTGTATCCCAACAGGTCGGCTGCCCGTTGATTGACCTGAAGATGCCGTCCATCCAGATCAAGAATGAACACCGCATCATTCGACTGTTCAAAAGGGACTGATAGCGACGTTCCGCGATCAGGCGTTCCGTCACATCTATCACAATAGCGTGATTCAGAGCGCCGTGCGGTGTCTCGAATTGGCTGCCATACACCTCCACATCCCGCACAGCACCGGAGGCGAGGCGGTGCTGCACGATAAGACGACTTCCTGTTCCTGAACGAAACTGGCGGGTGATGCGCTGAAATGCCTCCTGCCCCTGCATGTTGATGTCGTAGATGAACATGGATTTCAACTGTTCGGCGGGGTAGCCGTAAAACTGTGCCGCCGCAGAATTGGCATCCACAATATGCCCATCGTTTGCATCAATCAGCAGATGCACCGCGCTGTTGCTCTCGAAGGACTGCCGGTAGTGTTCGAAAATGCCGATATGTGCCGTGACATCGTTCAAGACACCCACCGCATGAGTCACATTCCCTTGCGGGTCGCGCAGGTATGAAATCCGCACTTCGTTCCAGAACAGTGACCCGTCTTTGCGGTGGTTTCGCAGCGTGGCGACCACATTTTCGCGCTTTTCCAGTGCGCTCCGTATGAGTTCGATGGCGGGTTGCTGGTGGTCATCGCCCCGCAAAAAACGCGCATTCCGCCCGATCACTTCGGCGGCGCTGTAACCCGTGAGTTGTTCTAATGCGGGGTTGACGTAGATAATCGGCATATCTGGCTGCTGAATATCCACCAGCATCATGCCAGAGAGACAATTCTCGATGATCTGCTTCTGCATCCAGTCCAGACCGGGATGAGGTGACGAATAGGTATCGGACATGGCAGATATACTTTCACTCAGCGCGAACAAGATGAGTATCACCGCTTTGTGCCGGGGAAAATCATGTTGAAGGCGGTGAAATATATAAAAATCGGTTATGAACTCACGTACTGGCAACAACTCCTTCGTGTTGACTCATGATAAAGGCATTTGAATACATGACGAAACACGTTGGAAACGATTCCATTGTATTACAAATTTCCTCTAAACCCATTAAGGTAACTACAGATATATGACAGACGCACTACAAGAAGCCGCAGCAAAAATCATCCACAGGCCGAGCGTCTGTTGCCCCGATTCACAGCGCCGCCTTGACCCCGCTTTCGCCTTGTGGCATTGTGTACGAAAATCATCCCCAGACCCCAATTCGCCCTGACAGGAGAGCGTGTGTCATGTCGGTTCTGCCCGCCCATGCCAACCCGATTGAATGGCTCGAAAACCGCTACCAGCGGCATAGCACCCCCCGCGCCCTACGCCGCCTGAGCCTGTTTTTGGGGCCGGCCACGCTGCTGGTGGTGCTGACCGTGATCGCGCTCACGCTGCTGCGCGTGGAAAGCGCCACCCGCGAGTTCGCCATCGGGACGGTGTGGTTCGCGCAGGCTGTTGTCGCCATCCGCTGCATTGCAGCAGGCGCGAACGTCATCAGCCGCGAACACATGAGCCAGACGTGGGACACGCTGGTGCTGACGGGCATCAGCGCCCGCAAAATCCTGATGGGCAAATGGCTGGCTGTGCTGCGGCAGGTCGTCCCTTGGATGGTGTCGCTCGCCACGCTGCGGTTGTTCATGCTGCCGATTTTCATGATGGGGTCAGCCAACCGCTATGCGTGGTACATCATCTTCCACACTGGAACCAGCCGCGCCCGCTTCTACAACGGTTTCGAGGTCATCGGATGGGTTCCTTGGGGGGTGGGGGTGTCGGTGTTCGGTACGATCATCCTCACGGCGCTGGAGGTGCTGTGCTGCACCGCGCTGGGGCTGGCGGCCAGCGCCTTCGTGCGGCGCGGCTGGGCGGCGATGGTCATGGCGGTGTTCGTCCGCGCCATTCCGGTGCTGATCTTCGGGGCGCTGACTGCTTACCAACTCGGCTGGTCGGCCTCGTGGCGCATCGTGCGCTACCCCCCGCTGGCGATGGCCGATGGCGGTACTGCGCCGCTGTTCCAACTGGTGCAACCGGTGACGCTGTGGACGATTGATAACCACGCTAACGCCGTCTACGGATTGGTCGCCGCTGGCATCATGCTGCTGACGATGGTCGTGGTATCCTTGATTGCGGCATGGTGGGCGATTTGCGACGCAGGGGCGCTGCCCTATGCCAATGCCCCGCAAACATGATGAGGTTTTGATGGCACGTCTCCAACTGGCGCTGGATGGCTCACTTGCCGATAGCCAGCGCATCCTCGCCGCCGTCGGTTCGCTGGTGGACATCGTAGAAATCGGCACACCGCTAATCTACCGCGAAGGTGTTCGCGCCGCCCATGCGCTGCGCCCCCTCGCCCCTTCACAAGACTTGCTGGCCGATTTGAAGATCATGGACGCGGGCGAACACGAAGCGCATCTGGCCTACGAGGTCGGCTGCGATTGGGTGACAGTCATGGGCGTGGCGCACGACGACACGATTCGCGGCACGCTGGCCGCCGCCCGTCAGACGGGTAAGCAGGTGGCGGTTGATCTGATCGAGGTGGCAAACCCGCTGGAACGGGCGCGGCAACTGCTGACACTGGGCGCACATCTGCTATGCGTCCACACCGGAACAGACCGGCAGCGCCACGACTCGCCGCTGACCGTGCTGCGCTTGCTGCGCGAGGCGCTGCCGGATGCGCCGCTGGCCGCCGCAGGAGGCATCAAACTGGCGACGCTGGATGCGGTGCTGGCCTACCGTCCCGATGTGGTGGTGGTGGGCAGCGCCATCACTGCTGCGCCCGATCCGGTAGCTGCCGCCCGCGCCCTACGCGAGAAACTGGAACATCACACATGAAAACACATCTGGAATGGGTCTCGATTGTCACGAGCGAAGCCGCCGAATCGCTGGGCGCGGTCACGCCGGAGTCGCTGGCTGATCTGCGCGACGGGCTGCGCGGGGCGCGGCGCATCTTCACCGCCGCCAAAGGCCGTTCGGGGCTATGCCTGCGTGCCTTCTCCATGCGCCTGATGCACCTCGGCCTGACGGTGCATGTGGTGGATGAAGTCACCACGCCGTCCATCGGCGCAGGAGATGTGCTGGTGCTGGCTTCCGGCTCCGGCAAGACGGCCTCGCTGCTCAGTTACGCCGCCGCTGCCCGCGCACAGGGTGCAACCGTCTATCTCATCACTGCCCACCCGGATTCGCCCCTCGGTCAGCAGGCGCAGCACATCGTCCACATCCCCGCGCCCAGCGTGAAAGCCGACCACAGCAAAGGGACATCGGCGCAACCGATGGCGAACCGCTTCGAGCAATCGCTGTGGCTGCTGCTGGACATCACCTGTATTCAACTGATGGACGAAATGGGACTGAACGAGGCGCAAATGTTCGCCCGCCACGCGAATCTCGAATAGCGGGTCAGGTCAGCTTTTTCATCAGGAAAGCTTCGGCTTCGGCGGTGGTGCGGAACATCTGGGCGCTGCCGCGATGGTGCATCTGGGCGAATACCTTCAGCACGCCGTTGGCATTGGCATAAGCGAACCAGCGAGAATTGGGGTGATAGATCCACTCGCCCAGCGTAGACAGTTGCAGCGCGTCCGGCATCACTGCGCCCGCTTCGCTGAAATCCAGCAAGAAGGATACCTGCGCCATATCGAGTGCGTTCAGGCAGGCAATGATCGCGTCGCGCATTTCCACCACGCCCACCGTACCCGTGAAACGCACAGCGAAAATATGTCCTTCGCTAATCCAGCGCGTATGAACAGGCATCGTCATCACCAGCCTGCATCGGGCAAACGCCCGAACTGGACGATGAACATCATGGGCGTTTGTCCCCCGGTGGCACGTCACGCCGTGCGCGTGGGATGCCCGGCGGACGCGAACGGTCACGACGCGGGACGAGGGGTGGTTCGGGGGCAGCGTTCAACGCACCGGACGTGGTTGCGCCGGGGGTGCCCGCGAACGGATTGGGCGTAGGCTCCTGCGGGATGCCTGTCGCAGGCTGAGAAATGGTCGGAACCTGCGGGGCAATGGTGTCGTGATAGACCGAAATGTACTCCAGGATGGCTTTGCGCTGATCGTTGGCGTTTTTCTGGCGCTTCTGATCTTGCGCCCGTGCTTGGCGGCGCGAAATCTCTTGCTGAATCTCCTGCGGCTGATACACGTTGGTGAATACTTTGGCGTTCTTCTCGTCCGCACCACTCAGCATGATGCGTACTTCACCCACTTTCAACAGACTGTTCATGAAACCCGTAGTGGAAGCCAGCACATTATCCACCTGCGAGATCAACACCTGCTCTTTCTGGTCTTGCAGCCATAGCGGGCGCTTGCGAATGAGTGTGAGGGTCTGATCGCCCACGATGTACAGATCATTGCGCCAGTCCCAATCCATCAGGTAGAACCAGCCCGCTCCCAATGCCATCAGCAGCAACGGCACGAAGAAACCCACCACACCTAGCAACAGCAGCAAAAAACCGCCCATGATGATCGTGGCTGGAAACATGATATGCAAGAACCAGACGCTGTAATGCTTGCGATAAACCGTCTCGCCCTTGTCGTTGGTGAACTTCAGGCTGAAAAACCCCGGCGCGGGCGGCGCTTGCGTCACGTTCATGGTCGCTGTTGGCGCGGTGGCCTGTGGCGCGTAACCCAGCAGTTGATTGAGTTCGGTACGGATGGCGTTGCGGTTCTGATCTTCCACTTCACGGGCACGATTGTCCCGGTAGGCTTTAGCGGTGTTGAAGATGAGTTTCTGGATGTTCTGCGGGTTGGGAATCTGATCTATGCGTAAATTGTTCACATCACCGGAGGTCTTGATGATAACCGTCCCGTAATGGAACATCCGCCCCGGAATATCCGAAGGTATCGTCACATTCACCTCATGCACGCCTTCCAGCGGCAATTCGTTGCGCTTGAGCGCGAAAGTGAGGATGTTCTTCTGGATGTTCACCACACGCCGATCGGTGATGAGCAGGCGGTCATTGTGCCATTCGGCGTACTGGTAGGCTAGATACAGCAGTAGCAGCGCCGTGATGGGCAGCGGGATCAGCAGCAACCATGATGCACCGGGCAGGAAGCCCACCAGCACCGCACAGAGTAGCCACGCCGCCACCACCAGAAAGCCGGAAGTCATCATTGCGCCAGCCACCGCCCACCAGTGGCGGCGCGTCTCCAGCAAAATCGTCTCGTTCTCGCGCTGATCTTCAAACTGCTTGGCCTTGTCGCTTTGCGCGGTCAGCGGCACGCTCCCCGGCGACTGCAAGCGGGTTTTCACATCGGGATAGTGCGATAGCACCTGTAGCATGTTCTGGCGCGAGAGGAACAGCGAAACCACTGTCTCGGCAGCACGCAGGGTGAACGGGGAGATTTGTTCGCTGAACAGCGCCGTTTCGCCCGTGTATTCGTTGGCCGCCACTTTACCGAACGGCAGTTCCGCACCGTCCGGGCCACGCTGAAGTAGCATCCCGCTGCCGGAGACGAATAGGAACATCCCCGGACTGGGCTGCCCCTGCCGCAGCAGGTCTTCACCCGGTTCATAACGCAGCATCTGCATGGCATTCGCCACCGCTTCGGACTGCGCTTCATCGAGCGCGGCGAACAGCGGTAAACGGCGCACTTGCGAAAGGATGAAACGATCAGCCATAGCGACGGGCGTATCCCCAAGTAAACATTAACTCGATTTTACCTGAAAACCGGAGGAACGAAACAACAAAAAAAATACACGCTACGGCAAATCGTCGGCAGGGAGGGGGAACTGCGCCTGAACTACATCCACATAGCGCGACAGGTAGTGAATGAAATCCTGCCGCTCGCGTTCGGTGAGCAGGCTAAACACCATCCGCACCTGCCCCATCAGATCGGTCTGCACTGCGATGAAACGTTCCTGTCCGGCATCCGTCAGCAACACATCCACCGAGCGTCCATCGGCAGGGCTGGGCGCACGTTGCACCAGAGATCG
>CAIVEA010000625.1 GCA_903904765.1 uncultured Chloroflexota bacterium | reverse complement strand
GGAAGCCGGCTTGGTGACGGACGGCGACAGCCTTGTCATCATCGCAGGTGTACCCTTCGGCATCGGCGGTCAAACCAACTTCCTAAAAATCCATACCGTTGGCGAGACATCGGATTTCTAATCCAACGTTCGTCATCACAGCAAACAAAAAGAGGGCTTGCAGCCCTCTTTTTGTTTGCCCATCAACTGCCATATTCGCCCTTAATCGCCGTCCACGAACTCCACTGGCTGCGAGGCTGATGAGGCACGCGGCGGTGTTCGCGGGGCATAAATGGAAGGCGGCGGCGCGGCTTCCGGCACATTCGACGGTCTAGCGTGGCGGCGGTCACTGATGCTGATTTCTTCCGCGTTATACCCCGGTTGCGGCGCGGTGCAATACGGGCAAATCTGCCACGACAGTTCCAATAGTTGGCGGCAGTTGCCACAGACCCGCTTCAAGCGCGTGTTGCAGTGGGGACACGCTTGCCACGAATCGCGCACCCGCTGCCCACACCCCGGACAGGTCGGCTTCTCCTCGATCTCTTGAAGCAAAGCCTCTTCTTCCAATGAACGCTCATACGATTCGGTCAGCGTTTCACGCGGGCGCAGCAGCAGGTAAATGACCAAGCCGGGAATGGTCAGCAGCGCCACCATCAGCCCCACGCCCAGTTGCGCCAACCGATCCCGCGAACGAGCACGCATATCACGGTACGCCCAGATCACCATGCCGAGCCAGATGGCCGCCACCACCACAATCAGGTAAATCGTGATGAGCAAACCAATATCCTGCGGGAGTCCCAAGCTGCTCAATAAATCCGCCATTGTCTTGTGGCTCCTGATTCCGCCTATACCATAAACACATTAAAAAGACTACTGCAAGGGAGCGCCCTGCGCCAGCATCGCCACCTCGCCAATGTACACATCGTACTGATGACCGGACGCATAAAATTGCACGTTAATGATGGATTTCGGACGTTTGTCCGGCGGGATGAGTGAGAACAGGTTGCCACTTTCGTAGGTATACCATGCCTTCTCATTCACGATCTCGTGTTCCTGCGCGCAGCTATTGCACAGCAGCGGATAGCTTAACTCCGGCTGAACGTTGTAGTAAAACCCGTGAAACCAGATACGCCGTGCGCCATATTCATCCGCATAATCTAAGCGCAGCATCAGCGGGCATTCGCTCGCCTCCACGCCGCACACACTCAACGATTGATAGGCAATCTCGAACGAGACACGCAATTCCAGTTGGGTATAGGCGGAGACATCAATCCCATCTTGCCCGAAGTAGCGCAAACAGCGCGTCTCGGCGTTCGTCGTCGCATTATCCCCGCGCACCAACCGCAAAGCCGTGCGACCATCCTTCATCTCTGCGAGGAAACGTCCTTGAGGTTCACTGGGACTGTTCTGGCACGTCCAAGCAGATGTCGGTTGTGACTCAGGTGCAGGTGTATCACTCACATGAGTCAGGCTCGAATCGCCTAACAAATCCACCGGTGAGTTCATCACCATCACGCCCAGTTCCGGCGTGGCAAACACCATCTGTCCGATTTTCCCTTCGGGTATCAAGCGTCCGGTATCTGAACCCAGCGGCGTGAGCGCAGCCGTGCCGCTATGATTCACGATCTGCATTTGGGTATCTGAAGCAGTCACCGTGTATTGACCGCTGGCGCTCAAATCCACCTGATCGCCGCGTTTGGTTCGCAGTACTAACCGGAATTCGCGCCCCAGATCGGGCGGAACCAGCACATCCAGTTCGCCTTCAAAATCTTGTAGTTCAATCCCGTAAGCAAGTGAAGCCCAGTCGAAACGCGGGCGCAGCGCACGGCGCACATTGAGACTGGTACTGCCGTGTAGCGTGATGGAAGTCACCAGATGATCGCCCACCGGACTGGAATCGAATAGCACACTCATCTGCGACTGGGCATCCGTTGTCAGCACATCTCCGGCGGAGAGAGTCTTTTGCACCCGCACCGCCTGACCGGACACCGCGCCCGTCCCGCGCCCCACACGCATCAAAACGTCCAGCGGCACGGTAGACTGAAAAAAGAAATAGATCAGCCCAACCCCGACAATCACACAAATCGTGCAAAATGCCGCAAAGGACAGAGATCG
>CAIVEA010000624.1 GCA_903904765.1 uncultured Chloroflexota bacterium | reverse complement strand
CATCTTCGGTTTGCGTATAGCGGCGTTCGTCGCCATTACGCTTCGGTTTGTCGTCCCATGCGTTCCATTCGGTCTTGCGCTTGGCCTGCCAGTCGCGCCAGTCGACGCGCCCGTGCGGGAACGCGCCACCGCCGCCCATGACCATCTTCACACCCATGATGATGAACCCGATGGCCAGCAGCGGCCACAGGAACTTCAACAGGCCGAAGAATAGGAAACCCAGCAGGAACAGCCCCGGCAGGAACATGAAGAACCCGAAGGGCGCGAAATGCGGGCGATGATGCCACCCGCGCATCATCGGAGGGCCACCCCAGTGATGCCCCCATCCGTGATGATGTCCATGCCAACCCTGACCCGGATACCCACGCATGTTGTTCTCTCCTTCAATGCGCGTACACTACAACCTTTTACGTGCGTGCCGCGCTGTCAGTTGCAACCAATCGCCCAAGACTAGCCAAACGGGTAGGCACACCCAACAAAAAGGGCAGACCTGACTGGCCTGCCCCCTTGCTGCGAACCTGTGAACGACGGATTACTCCACCACCACCTTGATCTTGGTCTTGCCAGTGGTCGAGGGGCGCGGCGCTTCCGGCGCGGGCGCTTCTTCGCCCTCGGTCTTCACTTCCTGCACCTTGTTGGCGGCCTTCTCGATCTCCGAAATGGCGGCATCTACCAGCACCTTGAAGCTCTTGACGAACTGCCGTCCGGCTTCGCTGCTGTGTTCGCGCACATCGGGCGGGATGAGCGCATCCAGCGCCTTGCTGGTTTCTTCTAGCGCCCGCCGCTGATGGTAAATGAACGCCTCCAACGGCGACTTGGGATCAGCGGTATCGGCTGCCGGGGTTTCGGGAACCGCATCTTCGGCGGCAGTGGTGTTCACGGTTTCATCGGTCATGTGCCATCTCCTTTTCGGCTTGCGATCATCTTCTACAGACTAATACGCACGAGCGTGCGTACAGGTTGCGCGGGAATATTCACTTTGCTTATTATCCCTCTGTCGCCCCCGAACCACCATGAGACAGTCATGAGTGTGGCACCATGACAGGCGGGGGGAAGTGAACGATAATGGCAGAGAGATTCGCAGGTTGGAGATGATGTTTCGGCCTCTGATTAGGAATTTGATCTTCATAAAGGATAGATCGGCATGAGCAATACACTCGCAGCGGCGATCAGCGCCATTCAGCACACCCGCCAGCATCAAGACGAATACATGAAGGGCTTCTACGATCTGCTCAAGATTCCGTCGGTCAGCACCGACCCGGCGTATAAAACCGAGGTGGAACGCTGCGCCAACTGGATTGTGACCGAGATGAAGCGCATCGGTTTGCAGAACGCCGTCGCCATGCCCACCAGCGGCCACCCCGTCGTGTACGGCGAATGGCTGAACGCGGGCGCGGATAAGCCGACGGTACTGCTGTATGCCCACTACGACGTGCAGCCCGTAGACCCGCTGGCGCTGTGGCACACGCCGCCCTTCGAGCCGGATGTGCGCGATGGCCGCCTGTATGCGCGTGGCGTGTGTGATGACAAAGCCGCCGTGTGGGGCATCCTCAAATCGGTGGAGTCCATGCTGGCGACGGGCGGGACGTTGCCTGTCAATATCAAGGTGTTCTTCGAGGGCGAAGAAGAAAGTGGCTCGCCCAGTATGGAGCCGTTCATCATCGCCAACAAAGAGAAGTTGAAGGCCGACCTGTTCATGATCTGCGATGGCGGTTTCGATTCGCAGAACCCGGAACAGATTTACGCGGTGCGCGGCATCGTGGGCATCGAAGTGACCGTGACTGGTCCCGACCACGACCTGCATTCCGGTATGTTCGGCGGTGTGGTGCAGAACCCGCTGCATGTGGTGGGCAAAATCATCGGTTCATTCCACGACGACGCGGGACGAATTCAGATCAAGGGCTACTACGACACGGTGAAGGGGCTGGTGGCTTCCGAAAAGGCCAATCTGGACGCGCTGCTAGAGCCACAAAAAGAAGAATTGAAGAAAAAAGCGGGTGTGAGCAGCTTCTGGGCGGAGTCGCTCGGCACGCTGGCAGAGCGCACCACCGCCCTGCCCACGCTGGATGTGAACGGCATGTGGGGCGGCTATCAGGGCGAAGGCACGAAAACCGTGCTGCCCTCGCAGGCCAGCTTCAAGGCTACGCTGCGCCTCGTCCCCGATCAAGACCCGTATGAAATCGGGCGCTTGCTGGATGCACATGTGAAGCAGTTCGCCAGCGACACCATCAGCATTCAGACGCAGATCAGCGGCGAAGGCTGGCCTTGCACCTTCCTGTTCGAGGGGCCGGTGGTGGAGGCGCTCAACGAGAGCTACCGCACGACCATCGGCAAAACACCGCAGTGGATGCGTATCGGTGGCTCTATCCCCATCAGCGGGATGTTCCAGCGGCAACTAGCTGCGCCCATGTCCGGTTTCGGCTTCGGCGCGGGCGATAACTACCACTCGCCCAACGAATACCTGCACCTCGGCGATTTTCAGGCCGCGATGGATACCTTCATCCACTTCATGTATCGCATCGGTGAACCCGGCGTGGTCGCCCGCTAAAGAAACCCTCATCCTTCTCCATGAGGGAGAAGGATGCAAGGCAAGTGAACGTTGAGTTTCCCCCTCTCCTAGCTGTACTCAGCGGTTGGGAGAGGGGGTGGGGTGAGGGCGCAGCTTACGGCAGATCCACCACGCAGCGTCCGGCGCTCATCGAGCAGGTGGTAAGTACATTCCCGTTCAACTTCACAGTGAAATCCGCCACCGCCCAGAATACCCGATCCGGCAGCAAATCCAGTTCGCTGCGTACCACGCGACAATTGCTGGGGATGCTGAAGTTCGCCCCGCTGCGAACCGCCATCAAGCACTGATTCGCTGGGAATGCTTCCGCTGGGAAGGGCGCAACCGTCATCCAGCGATCAATGCTGATCTTGCCCACTGTGCCTTCCAGCAGCAACCCATTCAGGTTGATGGGCGCACCCGCCATGTTTGCCAGTACCAGCCCGTTACGGTCATAAGTGAGGAGTATTTCCGCTACCGGCATCGGGCTGGGCGAAGGAGTCGCGGTGGGCGGGATGGCCGTCGGCGGTTGCGTGGGCGCGGCGGGGGCTGCTCCACTGCCAACAGGCGTATTGGTCGCAAAAGCGCCTGCTGCGGGTGCGTTTCCGGCGCTACTGGCAGCAGCGGGCGCAGCGGTGGGTGCAGCGGCGACTGCTGTCGGTGGTGCTGCTGCTGCGGGCGGCGCGGTCAATTGCGCCACCGTATTGGGCAGCATGACAATATCCCGAGTCATGTTCACAACGGCAACCGCCTGCGTATCACCAGCGCGGTACAGCACCACCAGATCGCCTGTCACGGGTTCGGTCAGCGTCACGGTTTGCGCCCATGCGGTGAAATTAGTCAGCGCCCGCCCGTCCGCGCCGAACAGCCGATATTCCAGTGTGCCTTTCCAGTCGGCGGCATAGCGCGAGTTTTCACGGGTGAGGTAGATCTGATTGCTATCCTCGGCGCGCAGGGCAGGCAGCACGCCGGGACGCGCTCCGAATTCCATGATGAACAGGGTATTGGAGCCGTTCTTGAGCGCCGCCACGCCTACCTCGCGATAAGTGGGGTTCAGCGCGGTGCGGGCGTGAATATCCGAATGCTGCCAGAATTCCAGCGCATAACGCGGGTTGCCGACGGCGGCATTCTCGCCTATTTCTACCCGATCCCCGTTCGGGCCATAGCTCGGCCAGTTATACTGCTGGTAGGCGCGTTGGCGCGGGTTACGCCCCTGCGCGTCATTATGATAGCCTTCGTAATCGGTGATGCTAGCCAGCTTGGGCAGGACGAACCGCGCTTGATCGAGCGCGATTTGCTCCAGCACTGGATTGATCTTCAGTGGCGCAAAACCCTGCTGAATGCGCCACTCATTCACCAGCGCGAGGGCAGTCGCGGCAGCTTGCACATCATTGGCGGGGAGAGCTTGCGCTTGCAGAGAGCCTTGCAGCCCCAACACCAGCATCAGCAAACTCATGATACCGATGCGGAATCGATTCCAGCGCCCCATCATGATTTTATTTCCTTTGTTATTTAAGTCCTCGCCCATTATGGCACAATTTTCAAAAGTGATAGGGGGGAGGGTGGCAATCCATCTCCCTTGCGCCCCGGACTAGGCATCGTTAGCATAAGCGCAATAGATTGTGTGATGGAGTCCAAAAACCGATTGTGACGAAAATCATCCTCGTTGTATCGCTTGTCTGCCTCGCCCTGTCGTTCACCGCCCCTCTCACCGCGCAAGATGCCCCCGCCGACCCCGGCGCAGCGGTGGCCTACACCGTTACTAAGATCACGCCCGCCAATTTTCCGGTGGCGTTGGCTTATACGCCAGATGGCCGCCTGTTCTATACCGAGAAAATCACCGGCAACGTGCGCCTGATTCATGCCGACGGCACATCACAGCTTGAGCCGGTCATCAATCTGCCCTCGGATTCGCTGGTGGAACGCGGCTTACTGGGAATCGCGCTCGACCCGCATTACGCCGCCAACGGCTTTATCTGGGTGGTGCATACCCGCCCCGGCACCGCTACCGAGTATCCGGCGAACGAAGTGGTGCGCTTCAGCGAACGCGACGGCCTCGGCAGCGACCCGCAGGTGATGCTCTCCGTGCCGATCACGACGGGCGAACTGAAGCACAACGGCGGCAATATTCACTTCGATACTGAGGGGCATCTGTTCCTGTCGCTGGGGGATTTCGGGCTGGCGGCCAACGCGCAAAATCTGGATGTGCTGCCCGGTAAGGTTCACCGTTTCGATGTCACGCCGGATGGACTGCAACCCGCCGAGGGCAACCCCTTCCCCGGCAGCAGCGTGTACGCCTACGGGTTACGCAACACCTTTGACTTTACGATTGACCCCGTTACGAACGCGGTGTTCGGCAGCGAAAACGGCTTCCACTGCGACGACGAGATCAACCGCATCCTTCCCGGCAAGAACTACGGTTGGGGCGCGGCCTATGGCGAACAGTGCTTCGGCATGGGGCCGCTGGATTTCCCGGATTATCAGCCGCCCATGATCTCGTACACGCCCACCGTCGCCCCCACCGGAATCGTGGTGTATCACGGCGCGGCCTTCCCCGAATGGGAGGGCAACCTGCTGTTTTGCCAGTGGAATCCGGGCTTCATCCAGCGGGCGGTGCTGAACGAGGATCAGACCGAGATTGTCTCGATTGCGCCGCTGGATTTGCAGGGCGCGTCCTGTCGCATTGACCTGACGATTGCGCCCGATGGGTCGTTGGTATTTGTGGAACCGGGCGGCATCTACCGCCTGTCGCGGAACGGGTAAAAAGCCCAACTCTTCTCCCAAGTGGCGAAGGGAGCAAGGCAAGTAGAAACGATCTGCGTTCCCGTCTTTTCCCCTCTCCTAGCTGTACTCAACAGTTGGGAGAGGGGATAAAAGGGGTGAGGGCGCGTCCTACTCGTGCTTGCTGATGAACGCGCCCAGCACCTGCATATAGCGTTCGGGTTCTTCGGCGTGGGCGGTGTGCGAACTATTCTCGAACAGCACCCATTCAGAGCCGCGAATGCCATTATGCACGGTCTGCGCGATCACGGGCGTGGCCTCGTCATACTTGCCCGATGTGACCAGCGTCGGCGCGTTGATCTTGCCCAATTGCGGGATGACATCCCAGTTCTTGAGTGTGCCGATCACATGGAACTCGCTGGGGCC
Source organism: uncultured Chloroflexota bacterium (assembly GCA_903904765.1). Next base: position 4,814 of record CAIVEA010000624.1, on the reverse strand, counting down.
GTTCATGGTGTAATACACTTCCGGGTGCTGCGCCAGCTTGCCGAAACTGCGCGAGACATATTCCGGGTTGGGGACGACGCGGCACACATGGCGGTCATAAAAGACCTGCATGGCCGTCTGATAATCGGGGTGATCGGTTGTGCCGTCCGCCTCGTGTTTCAGCAGCGCGGCCTGCACATCGGGCGGCAACTGGTCACGCAGTTTGTTGGCTTCCTCCACCCACTGAATCATGCTGGCGGGCGAACTGGCAATCGTCACACTGGCGACACCCTTCGGCTGACGAATCATGTATTCCATCGCCAGCATCCCGCCCCACGACTGACCGAGCAGGTGAATGCGCTCCAAACCCAGCGCTTGCCGCACCACGTCCACTTCTTCCACGTACAAATCCACCGTCCACAGTTCGGGACGGGATTCGTCTATGTGCGAATTGCCGCACCCCAGTTGATCGTAGTAGATCACGCGCCGTCCGGTGTCGGCCATCGCGTCCAGCGATTCGAGATAGTCGTAACACGCGCCCGGCCCGCCGTGCAGCGCCAGCAGCGGCAGTTTGCCGGCTTCTTCGCCGTCGCCCACGATGCGATACCACGTTTTGTAACCCTTGAATGGGATGTAACCTTCTCGAATAGAACGTGCCATAGTCATAATCCTTTTGGTTGAAGCAGCGAACGAAAAACCCGACCCGCTTAGCTGGTACGCTGTCCGGTGCGCGGGTCAAGCGCGTCGCGGACGGCATCCCCCAACAGGTTAAAGCCCAGTGTGGTGATGAGGATGGCGGCGGTGGGCGCGAGAATCATCCAAGGGGCGATGCGGTAGCGGCTCTGCCCTTCGGCGATCATGTTGCCCCAGCTGGGCAGCGGCAGCGGCACGCCCACGCCCAGAAAGCTCAACGACGACTCGATCAGCACCGTATTGGCGAAGTTCAGCGTCCCCCACACTACCGTGATGGCGGCGATCTGCGGCAGGATTTGCCGCATCATGATGTACCAGTCGCTTGCGCCGATGCAGCGGGCGCTTTCGATGAAGGCGCGTTCGCGCACCGAGAGTACCTGACTGCGTACCAACCGCGCCAGCGCCGGCCAGTTGATGAGCGTGAGGATGATGAGTACCGTCGGGACGCTGGGGCGCAGTACCGAACCCAAACCCAGCGCCAGCAGAATCGCCGGGAACGCCAGCAGCACATCGGTGATCCGCATCAGCAGCCAGTCAATCTTGCCGGAGTAATAGCCCGCCAGCAGGCCGACCAGCGTGCCGAAGATGGCGGCGACGGTGTTCGCCACGAAGCTGACGGTGAGCGACACCTGCGCCCCGTACAGCAAGCGGCTCATCATGTCGCGCCCCAGATGATCGGTTCCCATCGGGAATTGTTCGTTCGGCCCTAACGGAACGCCCGTCGCGGTCAAACCTTCGCGGAACTGCTTGAGGGGATCGGTGGGCGAGAGCTGCGGCGCGAAAATGGCCGAGAACACCACGACGACGACCAGCGCCCCGCCCACCCATGTGCGCGGCATCCGGCGCAAAATCGCCCAGAAGGAGTTGTTAGAGGCAGCAGCTTTTGTGTTTGCCATGTCAGTTCTAAACCAGTCTCACGCGAGGGTCGAGCCACATATACAGCATGTCCACCAGCAGGTTGATGAACACCACGAACACCGAGGCGAACAACACTGTTCCCATAATCATCGGGGTGTCCTGATTGCGAATGGCCGTCCACGCTTGCAAGCCCACGCCCGGCCAGCCGAACACCGCTTCGATGACCACTACGCCGCCCAGCAGCAGCGCGAGGTCAAGCCCTGCCAGTGTGACCAGCGGCAGCATCGCGTTCCGCAAAATGTGGCGCGTGAGCACCTTCCGGGGCGAAAGCCCTTTGGCGCGGGCGGTGCGGATGTAATCTTCGCCGCTGACATCCAGAATGCTGTTGCGGAGGACGCGGGAATAGAAGGCCGACCCGCCGATGCCCAGCACTATAGCAGGCAAGACGAGGTGCATGAACGTGCCATACCCCCCTAACGGAAAGATGGGGATGACGAATCCGAACAGATACAGCGACACCAGCCCTAACGCGAATTGCGGCACGGAAATGCCGATGAGTGCCACCAGCGTGGTGAGTTGGTCAATCCATGAGCCGGGGCGGGTGGCCGCCAGAATCCCTAACGGAATGCCGATTGCCAGTTCCACGAACAGCCCCGCCAGCGCCAGTTGTACGGTGGCTGGCAGGCGTTCAACCACCGCTTGCAGCACCGGACGCTTGTCGCGGGTGGACTGCCCCAGATCGCCCTGAATGGCGCGTCCCAGATAGCGGACGTACTGCACGGGCAACGGCTGATCCATCCCCCACAGCACGCGGATGCGCTGCACGGTTTCTTCGGGAGCGCGGGGGCCGGCATACATGCGAGCCGCGTCACCCGGCATCAGAAAGACCATGATGAAGGTGATGGTCGCCACCCCGAAGATCACGCCGACTGCGCCGATTAATCGCTGAATAAAATAGGCGGTCACAGTTGTTCCCCACACCATCAAACAAGCGGGGACAGAGCGAACCCTGTCCCCGCTTCACAACACGATTGCGTTTTACAGCTTACTTGATTTTGGCATCGGCGAAGCGCAGCAGCACCGCCGGATCGGTCTGGATGTCCAGCCGTTCACTGGTGAAGTAGTAGTCCACCGCCTGCACCAGCGGGATGTTCGGAACTTGTTCCGCCACCATCGCCTCGAAATCCGCGAAAGCCTTCCAGCGTTCTTCGCCCAGCGGGACGGCATTCGCCACATCAAAGGCCGCATCCAGTTCGGGGCTGCAATACTTCGCCCAGTTGTACGAGCCACCGCACTGGAGCAGCGGTTCCCAGTTGTCCGAGGGGTCTTGGTAGTCCATGTACCAGTTGGTCATGACCAGCCCCAGATCGTCGGGGTACGTCACCAGCAGGTCGAGGAACTGCGCGTTGTCAATCGAGGTCATTTCGGCATTCACGCCGATGGCCGCCAGATCGGCTACGATGGCCTGCGACATCGCCACATCGTTCGGGAAGGTGGTGGTCAGCAGTGTGGTGTTAAAGCCGTCCGGGTAGCCCGCCTGTGCCAGCAGCGCCTTCGCACCTTCGGGATCATATTCCGGCGCGACCACATCCGGGTTGTGACCGACCACGCTGGCCGGTAGGAAACCACCGATGGGGGTGGCACGCCCGTTCAGAATTTGCACCAGACGCTGACGGTCAATCGCCATGCTCAGAGCGCGGCGCACGTCCAGATTATTGAACGGCTCGATGTTGTTGTTGATGATGACGTAGCCGGTGTTGGGGAAGCCTTCCGACTTCAACAGGCGTTGTGACAGCACCGGATCGGCGGCCAGACGCGGGTAATCGGCATTCGGCACAAATTCCAGCGCTACATCTGCTTCGCCCGTTTCCATACGCAGCACACCGACGGAAGCATCCACGCCCAGTTGCAGCTCGAAACCATCGAAGTACGGCTTGCCTTCTTCGTAGTAGTACGGGTTGCGGCTGCCGGTCACGCGCACGCCGCTTTCCCAGCTATCCATCATGAACGGGCCAGCGCCCAGCGGCTGACGACCAAATTCGCTGCCAGCAGCTTCCACGCCTTCCTTCGCCACGATGAAACCGGGGGGCAGCGCGAACCGCTGCATCAGCGACCACACCGGTTCCTCGGTGGTGAATTCAATCGTCAGCGGGTCAAGCACCTTGATGCCCGCCACTTCACTGGCATTTCCTGCCAGACGATCCTTCGCGCCCACGAGGGACTCGAACATGAAGGCGGTGGGGGCGGCCTGTTCCGGGCTGAGCAGGCGCTCGAAGCTGTACTTCACATCATCGGCGGTCAGGTCGCGCCCGTTGGAGAACTTCAGCCCTTCGCGCAGTTTGAAGGTGTACACCGTGCCGTCATCGCTGACCGTCCACGATTCAGCCAGCGCGGGAATCGGCGTGCCAGCATCTTGCAGCTTGACCAGACCGACGTAGAACAGGGACGACATTTCCCAAGTTTCGGTTTCATAGGCGATATGCGGGTCAGAGGTACGCATATCCTGACTGAGGACGATGTGCAGGATGTTATCCTGTGCATTCACGCCCGATACGGAAAGCGAAAGCACCAGCAGCAATAGCATTAAGAATGCCAAACGGAGACGGCGCATATTCAAATTCTCCTGTTTATATAACGAATACCCCCGAAGGACGTAAATCGTAACGAATCGCACCAAACTGTGCAAATTGAACAGGGATGGAAATTGTCCCTGCCCCATTTTTCATCATGAGTTATTCATCTTTGGAATGTCCCTTGTCTCTATTCTGCCTAAAATGGTGAGGCATGCAGCAATATGCTAAACTACCGGAAGTGTTCCAAACACAGGTTATACAGATTTTATGGAAGGCTGTCCGGCGCGGGATCGAGCGTATGACATCCTGAGTGCGGGGACAATTTCGGGGTAAAGCAGAACGTATGCAGTTGCCAACCGAATCGAAAGAACCACAGGTGTTGGAGGTACTGCGCCGCAGCCGATTGCGGCAGGCTTTCCTGTTGTTCGGAACTATTCTCGTCACATTATTCGTCATTTACTTCATCAGTGTTTCCCGCTTCTTCCCCGATGAAATCGCATCGCTCATCGCCCTGCTGGGGTGCGCCGGGCTGTACGGCATCGCCACCATTTCGGATGCTCGTAACCCGGATAACACATGGAGCAGCTACCGTAATCTGGCGGTGATGACCATTCTGTTGCTGGAAGGCTATCCTGCGGCACTGTTCTTGATCGTCGTGAGCATCACCGCCTCCACCATCGTTCGCATTCGTTTCGGAGCGCGGTTGGGGAT
>CAIVEA010000623.1 GCA_903904765.1 uncultured Chloroflexota bacterium | reverse complement strand
AGGTTTCAGTGCCCCGAAGGGCGGTTGGCAGGTCGCAACTGTGAGCGCCGATCAACTTCACACGCGCAAACATGTTTCAGTGCCCCGAAGGGCGGTTGGCAGGTCGCAACCCTGTACGTGATTTATTGTAGCACAGGTCATCTTCAACGCAAGCATTGAGATTTTCGCCAAATTGAGCCGTTTTTGAAGGCCGTTTATGTTCAGCATCACCACTTTTTGCTGTAATAATTCGTCATTCTGCGAAACTCGATTTCTGCTGAATAACGGGGGGGAGTTTCGCAGAATTACAAAACACATTCTTCCCTCAAGTGTTTCTTTTATTGCACGTTTCACAAACCTAAAGTAAACCTAATTAATAATGTAAGGTGATTTGTAAGCCGATTCCCGCAGAATGCCCATTTTTGACCCTTTTGGCACGGGTTTACCCATTCCGATGGGGATACGCTTGACAAATCTCACGAATGCGCTTACTGTATCCGTAACGGATATATCCGCAGCGGTTGTAGATTGCGAGGGAATAGCATGTCGGATGCGGCTTTGCGGCCTGAAGATCAATTGCCCCTCACGCCGGCGGTGTTTCACATCCTGCTGGCGCTGGCCGATGGCGAAAAACTCGGCTATGGCATCATGCAGGAGGTGGGGCGCATCACCGCAGGCGCGGTGCAGATGGGGCCGGGCACGCTTTATGGCACCATCAAACGCCTGTTGCAAGCGCGGCTGATCGAAGAAAGTGGCGAACGCCCCGACCCGCAGATGGACGACGAGCGCCGCCGCTACTACACGCTCACGCCCTTCGGGGAGCGCGTCATGCGGGCAGAACTGGATCGGCTGGCGCTGCTGCTGCATGTCGCGCAGTCCAAACAGTTGCTGGGGAGAACCTGATGACACCCCGCACACAACCCCGCTGGATTGCCTTTTCGGAACGGGTCTACCGCGTTTTGCTGCACCTGTACCCCGCCGACTACCGGCAGGAATACGGGGGGCTGATGACGCAGTTGTTCCGCGATGTGTGCCACGAACGCCTGCGGCGGCAGGGCTGGGCGGGGGTGGCGCTGTGGTGGTGTCGGACGTGCTTCGACCTCGGTTTGACAGTCATCGAACAACGGAGAAAGGTGCGGCTGATGATTTCCAGAGCAACATTCGTTCACTTCGCAGGGCTGCTGCTCATTCTGGGCGGGGCGCTCAATGTGCTGGCGGCCTTCAGCCAGTTCCAACCGGACGACCACACCACCTATGACGGCCTGTATGCGCTGGCGCTGCTGGCATGGGCACCGGGGCAGTTGTTCGTGGGGCTGGGCTGCGTGGGGCTGGTGCTGCGCGAGGGGCAACCCACCGGGGCGCGGCGGGCGCTGCAACTGACGGCGCTCGGTGCGCTGGTGATGGCCTCCGGCATGATCGCCTCGCTCTTTCGCAACGATCTGTGGACGCTGTGGTTCGCAGGGGCGGTGGCGCATCTCGCCGGACTGCTGGCGGTGGGCATCCTGCACGCCCGCCGGGCGCTGCTGCCCTGCTTCCGCTGGCTGCCGCTGCAAATGGCGCTGGGGTGGGTGATCGTCGGGTCGGGCATCCTACGCTTCGACTCGATCACCGCCAACAACCTGCTCGGCTTCCTGATGTTCGCGGGCATGGGGCTGGCATGGTTGGCGATCGGGCAGGCGCTCCAGCGGGGACGGCAGGCGGCGCAACCCGCAGCGGCCTGAGCGCGATAATCCCCACTCTTTTCCCCTCTCTATAGCGGTACTCCGCGTGATGGAGAGGGGGTAGGGGGTGAGGTCTCTTCCCCGCATTCGCCCTGTATGGTGATAAGGGGACGACGGGGGATAGGCGACTCTTTTCCCCTCTCTATAGCGGTACTCCGCGTGATGGAGAGGGGGTAGGGGGTGAGGT
>CAIVEA010000622.1 GCA_903904765.1 uncultured Chloroflexota bacterium | reverse complement strand
TGAATATTCCGGATAGGATTAGTGTTCCGAGGACGAGAATTGTTCGCCAATAATTCATCAGAACCTCCTATAATTTTACTTGTTATTGTACCGTGTTTCACAAATAAATTCCGTTTTTCATTACACGACATGATGAATTAAACATTTGGGAATAGTTCAAACTGGTTACGTACCATGATGGTTCTAGGTGGAAAGCGTTGTTATAGTCATGTATTGGATACGAGATTGCAGTGCTGTTCTTGAATAATGGTCGTTGCTAAAAGGAAACCCACCCCATGATTTTATGCAGCTTGAGCAATGCCGATCTGTACACCGCCCTGCACCCCCGCATCGCGCAGGGAATCGCCTATTTGCGGAGCGCCGCGTGGCAAGGATTACCGGACGGCGTGGTGGAACTGGAAAAAGACGGCCTGTACGCCCACATCCAGCACTACCAGTCTATCGCACCCGAAGAAGGCCGCTGGGAGGCGCACCGCATCTACACCGATATTCAGTATGTAGTAGACGGCGCGGAACGGATTGGCTGCGGGCCGATTGCCGACTTTACGCCCGTGACCGAGTATGATGCGGAACACGATGTGAGCTTTTTCACGGGCGCGGGCAACCTGCCGGAAGTGCGCGCCGGTATGCTAGCCATCTTGTTCCCGCACGATGTGCATCTGCCGCGCCTGTACCTGCACGCGCCGCAGCCCGTGAGCAAAATCGTCCTCAAGGTGCGCGTGGATTAGGCGACACATGAGCAGCTTTTCGGAAAGCAGCGAACGTTCGCTGGGCTATGCGGTGCGCGAAATCATCACGCCCATAGATGATCTGGTGCTGTGGTCGGACGATCCGCTGATGCAGCAAGACGCGCTGCAAAACCGCTTCATCACCCATTTCCCCGTGCGGGTGGATGGCAAAATCACGGGCATGGTGCGCCGCGAAGGGGAGGCGGTGGGCGCGTTCATGCCTCTCACCGCCGAGTGGTTGATCGCCGCCGACACGCCCATCCTGCACCTGATTGACCTGTTCGACCAGAACGCCGACCGCGTGTTTCTGGTGCTGCAATCCAGCCAGATCATCGGCCTCGTCGCGCCTGCCGACCTGAACAAAATCCCCGCCCGCGCCAGCATCTACCTGCTGACCGCCCAGTTCGAGGACAAGCTCGCCAAGCTGGTGCGGCGCACGTTGAACGAGGATGAGGTGGTGCTGGAACAACTGCTCTCGGCAGAGAATATGCAGAAGGTGCGCGAGGAACACGCGAAGGCCAAAGCCAGCGACCTCGGCTTGAGCCTGTATTATTTCCTGTATCTGGCGGATTTGATGACGCTGGCCGCCAAACATCCTGACCTGCGCGCCCGCCTGAAACTGCGCTCCCGCAGCCATGCCGATGCCGAACTGCGTTTCACCGAGCTGCGTAACCGCGTCAGCCACCCTAGCGGGTTGCTCATCAAATCGCGGGCGGAACTGGGCGAAATTAATCTGGCGTGTAGCAAGATCATTCGCCTGAGCATGGCAATGAAGGAACACGGCCTGTAGCCGATTGGCAAAGGAGCATGTTGTATGGACTCGTCTACCCGTTACGCGGTGGTCGTAGAACCTGTGCTGGAGGTGACGCTGGTGGGTACTGCCAGCCTCGCGGTGTGGCAACCGCATCTGGAAGCGGAAGGGCTGCGCTATGCCGCCGCTGGCGATAGGCTGCCGGTGGTACTCAGCGCCACTCAAGCGCGGTACTGGGGCATGACCTTCCGCGAGTTCTCGCTCTCGCTGTTATTGAACGATTCCGAGGCGCTCCTGTTTCACGCTTTCAATTCCAACCGCTTTTTCGCGTGGGTAGAACGGCGCATGTTCCACACGCCGTATTATCCGGCGGCTGTGAGCGTGGCGGAGCAGCATATTGCGCTGCAAGAGCAGGGCGTGGCGCAGTTTGAAGCCGCGCTGCCCCCGTCCGC
>CAIVEA010000621.1 GCA_903904765.1 uncultured Chloroflexota bacterium | reverse complement strand
CCAGCGGACGATTCCTTCGTCCGCCGCTCTCAAGCGCCTGCTGGACATCCTCTCTGGCGGGTGAGACTGACTGGTACAATCCATCTTTTTGACAGGCGCTATGCCCCTCGATATAGTGACCCTGTTCCCGGTTGCACCAGAAAGGTCGTTCCCGTGACATGGCAAACCGATACTGAATGCGTGGCGGATCGTATCCGCAGGCGCGTCCTCGATCAGACCATCAAATCCAACGGCGGTTACTTGAGCCAAGCCTGCTCGTCCGCCGAAATCCTCGCCACGCTCTACACGCGCTTGATGACGTTGGGGCCAAGCGAAGGGCCGGCCATCCCGCCGCCGTTCACCCCCGGCGCGTCTAAAACGCACGGGCGCACGGGCGGTATCTACAACGGCGCACAAGCTCCCCATCTGGATCGCTTCATCGTGTCGCCCACGCATTACGCCATGGCGATTTACGCCGCGCTGGTCGAAACCGGACGCATGGCGGCAGAGGGGCTGGAGCAGTTCAATCAGGACGGCAGCAGCGTCGAGATGATCGGTGAGGAATTCTCGCCGGGGCATGAGGTGACGGGTGGCTCGTTTGGGCAGGCCATCAGTCAGGCCGCCGGAATTGCGGTGGCGCGGCGGTTGCGGGGCGACAGCGGGCGGGTGTGGGTGTTCATGTCCGATGGCGAATTTCAGGAAGGGCAGGTGTGGGAAGCTTTCTCGATCATGGCTTTCCACAAGATTGACAACCTGACGGTGCTGGTGGATGTGAACGGGCAGCAGGTGGACGGGCGCATGAAGGATGTCATGGACATCGGCAGTATGGCGGCCAAGCTGACGGCCTTCGGCGCGGAGGTGGCGGAGGTCAACGGGCATGATGTGGCGGCGCTGGCGCAGGCTGGCGCGAAGCGTCCGGCGGGAAGGCCGCTGGTCGTCCTCGGTCATACCGAACCGTATCGCGGCATTCCGTTGCTCAAGCCGCGCTATCCGAATCTGCATTATGTCCGCTTCAGCAGCGAAGGCGAACGCGATCAATACCGGCTGGCGCTCTCTCAGTGGCAGGAGAACTAACCATGCAAATGCTCAAGCGCGTTCATGCGCGGAATCTGGTGGAATGGGCGAAGAATCGCCCCGAAGTGGTGGTCTTTTCCGGCGACCTGACCACGTCCTGCGAGGTGGATACGTTCCGCGAGGCATACCCGGATCGCTTCTTTTCGATGGGGCTGACCGAACAGAATATGATGAGCTTTGCGGGCGGGATGGCGCGGGAGGGCTATACGCCTTTTGTGCATACCTTCGGCGTGTTCATGTACCGGCGGGCGCTCGATCAGGTGGAAATGTCCATCGCCTATCCCAACCTGCGGGTGCGAATGTTCGGCTTTCTGCCCGGTGTGACCACCCCCGGCGGCGCGACGCATCAGGCGATTGACGATATCGGTGTGCTGCGGGTGCTGCCCAATATGACGATTGTGGAAACGGGCGATGCCACCGATGTCGAAAGCGTGCTGGATGTGACCGAGGGCGTGGATGGGCCAGTGTATGTCCGCATGATTCGCGGCGAAATCCCGCGTTTGTTCCCCGCCACAGAACCGATGCGGTTGAATACCGCCCGCGTGTTGAGTCAGGGCGAGGATGTGGCACTGTTCACCACCGGTATCTGCACCGAGGAGGCGCTGCGCGTGTGCCATCTGCTGCGCGATCGCGGCGTGGGTATCCAGCATTTGCATGTATCCACGCTCAAACCGTTCACTGACCCGCTGGTGCGCGAGGCGTTGGGGCGGGCGCGTAAAGGTGTGGTGACGATGGAGAATCACACCATTCTGGGCGGGCTGGGGACGGTGGTGGCGGAGACGATGGCAGAGATCGGTTGCGGCCTTCCGCTGCGGCGCGTAGGCATCCGCGACACGTATATGCAGGGCAGCAGCAAGCCGTTCCTGATGCGCCATTACGGGTTGGACGCGCTGGCGCTGGTGGCACAGATTGAGGAATTGCTGGGCGAACGCTTCTCGATCACCGAGTCCGATCTGGCGGAGGTGCGGTTGGGGACGTATTACAGCGCGAACCAGCAAGAGGCGCTGTAAGCCATGCCGCGCATCATCGTTCTGGGCGAGGCGCTGGTGGATTTGTTCGCGGGGGCGGGTGTGTCGTTGCGTACCACCCGTGCTTTCCAGCCCTCACCGGGCGGCGCGCCGGCGAATGTGGCGGTGGCGCTGGGTAAGCTGGGCGCGGACGTGGCCTTCATCGGTAAGGTGGGCAGCGACGAGTTCGGGTTCTGGTTGCGTGAGGTGATGTCCGGGCATGGCGTGGATGTGTCCATGTTGGAGGCCGATCCCCGCGCCCCGACCATGCTGGCGGTGGTGGCGCTGCCCACGCCGGATAACCCGCAGTTCATCCTGTACAACGGCGCGAATGAACTGCTCACGCCGGAGGGATTGCCGGAGCAGGCACTCACCCGCGCTGACGTGTTCGTGTACGGCTCGGTCACGCTGTCCACGCGCAGCGCGGATGCAGCGTTTCGCGCGGCGGAAATTGCGTATCAGGCGGGGCGGCAGGTGATCTTCGATGTGAATTTGCGCCCGAACCTGTGGCCTGATCTGGAGACGGCGCGGCGCAGCATAGACCGGGCGCTGGCAACCGCCACGATTATCAAAGCCAACGAAACCGAGTTACAATTTTTGACGGGAACGGACGATCTGGAACGCGGCAGCTGCCAACTGCTGGCACGGGGCATTCAATTGTGCTGCGTGTCGTTGGGCGAGAAGGGCGCGTATTTCCAGACGACCAGTGCGGGCGGGCATGTGCCAGCCTTCGTGGTGCAGGCCATTGATGCCACCGGCAGCGGTGATGCGTTTGTGGCAGGTCTGGCGCTGCAAGTGGCAGGGTGGGGCAAACCGCTGGCGACTCTCTCCTATGACGAACTGGTATCATTCATTCGCTTTGCCAATGGTTGCGGCGCGTTGACCACCACCGTCCTCGGCGGGATGGCGGGTTCGCCCACGCTGGCAGCCGTGCAAAACCTGATAAGGACACAACCTTCATTATGACTGTACAGACGACGATTGAATTGCGGCATGGTGTTTTTACCGAAAAAGAGCAGGTGCTGGTGCAGCATCACGGGCTGACTGCCTCCACCTTCCTGTTCAGCACGGGCGTGGAAGGGCTGCGGATTAAGAGCAACGTGGGCGAAATGGTGATGCTGCCATTTCAGGGGCAGCAAATCTGGGATTTGCGTTTCCATGACCGCATCCTCACCATGAAATCCATGTTCACCGACCCGTACCCGACTACCGAGTATCTGCACACCTATGGCGGCTTCTACGTCCACTGCGGCGCGGTGGCGATGGGCGTTGCCGCCGAAGGGGACAAACACCCTACGCACGGCGAACTGCCGAATGCCCGCTACCAGAACGCCCAACTATTGATCGGCGAAGATGAGCGCGGGCGCTACTTCGGCGTGACGGGGACGTTCCAGTACACGGTGGCTTTCAGCCACAATTATGTGGCGCATCCGCTGGTGCGGATGTACGAGAACGCTACCGAGGTGTCGGTGGCGATTGAAATTCGCAACCTGAAAAAAACCCCGATGGAACTGATGTATCTCGGTCATGCCAATTTCCGCCCGGTAGATCATGGCGAACTGCTCTACTGCGCCATCCCGAACAACCAGCATGTGCGCGTGCGTAAGAGCATCCCCAGCCATGTTTCGACCAAACCGGGTTACCGAGAGTATATTGCGTCACTGGCGGAGTCGCCGGAACAGCACCACATCCTCAAGCCGGGGCTGATGTTCGATCCCGAAGTGGTGTTCTTCGTGAACTGCCTGCCGGATGCTGAAGGCTGGTCACACAGCTTGCAGATTCACCCCGATGGCACGGGGGATGTCATCCGCCACCGTCCGGCGGAACTCGATCATGGGGTACGCTGGATTTCGCGCACGCCCGATCAGGACTGCTTGGGGATCATGCTGCCGGCCACCGCCGAACCGGAAGGTTATACCGCCGAAAAAGCCAAAGGCAACCTGAAGATCATCGAAGCGGGCGGCGTGTATCGTGCCGAGATGTGGATGGGGTCGCTGACAGCGGCAGAAGCGCGGCAGGCCGCCGCGCATGTGCAGGTGGTGGTGGCGGCGCACAGCGCGTAAAACACGCTCGAAAAATTGGTCAGGCTTTACAGAGCGCACCACCGTGCGCTCTTTTTATTTAGGCCGGGGCATTATTGGGTCATTTGCTGGACTTTGGGGTTGGCGGCCAGCAGGTGAATGGTGACGATGGTCTCGCGGTCAGGGATGCTTTCGATATCTATATAGCCGCCGTAGAGTTCGGTCAGCAGTTTGGCAATAGTCAGTCCTAACCCCGCACCTTGCTGTTCGTAGATGTCCCGCTTGAATTGGGTATATGCGCCGATGCGGTTAATCTCGTCCAGTGTCATACCCCGCCCTTGATCGGTGATGCGGATTTGCAACCAGTGGGCGGCGGCGGTAGTAGAGACATGAATGAGGGTTTGCGGGTCAGAGAATTTGAGGGAGTTATCCAGAATTTCGGACACGATTTTGTCAAGGTCAATATCGGTCACTCGCGTGGGGAAATTGGCGGTCAAATCCAACCGGATGTCCGCTGTGCGGTTGTACCGCTGGGCGATGTTTTCGCAGGTGCGGGTGAGGATGGGGACGGGCTTATTCAGGACAGCACGCTGGTACGCACCGGATTGATGCGGGTCTAAACTGAATAACTCAAATTGAGCATAAAGAAGATAGTTTTCGATGAGATGGTTCAAGCGTTGACCGCTGGCGACAATATTGGAGGCCATTTCGCGGATGGAACGGGGTGACAAATTCTCCGCGTCCATATCTAACAACTCACCATACCCAAGAATGCAGATAAGCGGGGTACGCAGTTCGTGAGGCAGGGTGTGAGTGATGGTCGAACGGAGTTCATGAAGTTGCTGGTTGGTGTTGGTACGGACGGATTCGAGTTTGGCAAGCTGCGTTTTGACCGAGGTCAGCAGTTCTTCGTTGGTAAAGGGCTTGGTGATGTAATCTTCCGCGCCCATCTCCATGCCGTAACGAATATCGCGCCTTGTGGTGCGTGCCGTCAGGAAGATAACCGGAATGGTCGAGGTGGCGCGGTTGGCGCGGAGTTCAACCAGTACACGATACCCGTTCATCTCAGGCATGTTGATGTCGGAGATAATCAGGTCGGGCAGTTCACGCTGGGCGATTTCAATACCTTCGCGCCCGTTACTCGCGCCGAAGCCAATATAACCTTCAAACTCCAGCCATTCTAATATTTCTGCACGAATGCCCTCATCATCTTCGATAACGAGTATTCGATAAAACATGAAGTTGCACTCCTAGAGCGTCTACCCACGCGCTACAAACATGGGTAAACCGCAAATCACCTGAGTGCCTTTGCCGAGCACAGAACCTAATTGGAAGGAACCACCATGAATTTCGATAATGCGTTGTGCTACAGAGAGGCCAATTCCGATTCCGTGCTGGTCATCGTTCACAGTTTCAACTTGGGAGAAATCTTTCTGAACACGAATCAAATCTTGCCGGGTAAACCCCGTTGTTTGATCCATCAAGCTCATCCACACTAGCCCTTCAGATTGCCATTGTGCCAGCGTGATCGCCTGTTCTTCCTGAGCATAGTTGAGGGCGTTGGTGAGCAGTTCGGCGAAGGCGTGCTTAATGAGAGGCGTGACACCCCATACCGTCGCCTCGACATCATGCTGATCTAATTTCACCGAACCTTGTTGATTGCGATAGGCATAGCGCCGCGCCATCTCCACCGCCGATGGGATGACCTGACTCAAGTAGAGCGATGAACCTGACTGTTTGACCGCGTTGGGCGTGAGAATACCGCTTTCCATCTGGGTGAAATACACGATCTGTTGAACGACATGCTGCAAGCGGTCTGTGCCAGCCCGCATTTTCTGGAGCAGGTCGGTCATTTCGGCTTCACTCAGTTCCCCGAAATGACGTTCCATGATTTGCTGGATGAACGTGACCGAGGCCAGCGGTGTTTTGAGTTCGTGCGTCACCATGCGGGTGATCTTGGCCTTCAGTTCGTCTACCTCGGCGCGGTACCCCTGCGTGATGGTTTCGTGGCGCGACAGGCGCGAATTGATGGCCGCCAATAGTTCGGTGCGCGTGAAGGGTTTGACGACGTAATCGTCCGCACCCAGTTCCATGCCGTGCCGGACGAATGAGCGATCTGCCCGCGCCGTCAAGAAGATGAACGGAACGGACTTGAGTTTGGGATGGTCTTTCAATTCCATCAAAACCCCGTAGCCGTCCATTTCTGGCATGGTGATGTCGCTGATAATCAAATCAGGGATTTGCTGTATTGCCAGTGCGATGCCGTCCCGCCCGTTGACTGCTTCAAAGACCTCGTGGCCTTCAAAGATCAACATATCCAGGATTTCCTCGCGAATTGCTGCTTCATCTT
>CAIVEA010000620.1 GCA_903904765.1 uncultured Chloroflexota bacterium | reverse complement strand
CCAATGGTTACTTTGGTGGCGACAGCTTCTTTTGCAGCAGCGCACGCGGTTGCTGGCTGCTGAACGGCAATCGTCCGGCAAAGGGTGCTGTACCGCTGCTGTTGGGCGAATTTGCACAGGCCGACATTCAGGCGGCGCTGGGGACCTGCGCGGCGGATGGCACGAATGTGACCGTCGGCACAATTCAGGGCACGTTTGGCCCGTTCACCCTGTCTGCTGTGTATGATGGCCCGAATGCCAATCCGGTCTGCTCGCTGCAAATCAATGCCTTTGAAGGACCGGGCAAAGAAGCCAAGCCGTATGTGTTCAGCCCGAAATCGGATGGCGGCTATAAGGCTATCCCGGTGAGTGTCGTCACCGCCCATAACACCTAATTCAACATTCTAGGGGGGATATATCCCCGCCTAGAAACGAGATTCTCTCGAAGAAGCCGTTGCCTTTCGGGGCGGCGGCTTTTTCATTTCACAAATTGTTTGGGGATCAGTTGAAAGGTTCAACCTCACCTCTGTAATCCCATCTCCGTTACAATGACTGCGGTAATACAGGGCTGAATCGCCTTTGAACGCTGCCCCCGTTTGTTCAGGAGAGGATCGCATGACCCGCGACCACAATCGCTTTTTGCAGTTCAACACCGTACCCTACCCGTTGTGGCGGCGGCGCTTGCCCGCGCTGCTTGCGCCCCTCGCGCAGGCCGTATTCAGCCGGACGCTGGCCGCCGATGCCGACCGCAACCCGCCCGCCAGCGCACAGGCCGCCGCCCGTTACATGGCACGCTGGGGTCTGCTGAACGGGCGCGACGAACGCGAAACCGCCGCCGCACTGCTGGCAAAACCTGTCACGGTTGAACCTGTCGCGCTGAACCATCCGGTGGTAACTGCGCCCGCCGCGCCTGTGCGCCTGCCCGCCCAGTGGGAGACGATGGAAACCGTGCTGCTGATGTGGCCGGTGGTCTATCCGGCGCTGTGGGAGCAGCACGCGCAAATGGCAGAGGCCATCGCGCCCGCTGCGCCCGTGACGATCTGCGTCCCCACGCCGCAATGGGCGCAGGCGGTAGCGGTCTATCTGCAAACGCGGAGACGCATGGCGCTGGAACGCGCACGCTTTCTGCATCTGCCGACGGATGACATCTGGGTGCGCGACTTCGGTCCCATCGTGGGGCTGGACGGAAACGGCGATCAGGTGTGCGTGAAAGCCATCTACGACCCGCTGCCCAACTTCCCGCAGACCCGCGATAACGCGATGGCGCTGCGCTGGGCGGCGCATGAAGAACTGCCCGTGAAACCGCTGGATTTGCACATCGAGGGCGGCAACATCTGGTCGGATGGCGAGGGGACGCTGCTCACCGCCGCGCATGTATACGAGGCCAACCCCGGCCTGACGGGGGACGCGCTGCGCGAAATGCTGCGCGACACCTTTGGCATTCAAAAATTGATCGTCACGCCCAGCCTGTGGCGCGAGGAAACCGGGCATGTGGATTTGCTGGTGAAAATGGCAGACGCACAAACGCTGCTGGTCAGCGCCCCGACAGTGGCCTTCAACGGCGGCAGACTGCGGGCGGCGGCAGATTTGTTGCGGCACGAAACCAACGCCGCCGGACAGCCCTACCGCGTGCTGGAACTGCCCACGCCGCCCCTATATGTGAACTGGCTGGTGTGGCCGGTGTGGCGCAGCTATACCAATGCCCTGACGGTCAACGGGCGGGTACTGGTTCCAGTGTTCGGTGTGGAGACGGACGCGGAGGCGCTGCGGGTGTATGCCGAGGCCATGCCACAGCATGAAATCATCCCGATTGACTGCGCGGCGGGCGCAAACGGCGGCGGTGCTGTCCATTGCCTGACGAAAGAGATTCCGGCGCGGCGCTAAACAACATATTGGGTAAGGTTGGCTCTTACCGCCAACCTCACCCCACATCCTGCTACACTTTATTCTGTTTTATCCCCAGTAGCTAACAGCATCACGCCAGCAAATATAAAGGCCGCAATCGCCAACACACCGTAGTATGTGGCTTCACCGTATACCTGCTGAGCTTGGATTGCACTTGCAGTCGAAAGTGAATACATGGAAGGTGTCATAAACGCCTTGATGAAAAACCAAATCCCGCCAACAAGCGCCAACGCACCGATAACATCGAACAACATTTTCATGGCATATCTCGCTTGCAATAGGTAGAAAATATAGGGACAGGCATCACAGAATAGGCATTATGGTAGCCGTCATTCACAGCTTTTCTTATTTAAGGTAATGTCATAATAAGTTCAATGCAATTTAATCGGTAAAAATATCGCTTATATTCAAATCTGTCAAAAAATCTCTCTCTATTTCAAGCTACAAGCCCAAGACAGAGAGAGATACGGAAAGTGATCGTCTGGTTACTTATACAACTTGGTGGCGGTGGGGTTGCGCTCGGTGAACCCGCGCTGATGCCAGAACGGGTAAATGGTGTCCAGTTCGCTGACAGCATCTAACCGCGCCACCTGTTCCGCCGTCAGGTTCCAGCCCGCCGCGCCCAAATTGTCCAGTAGTTGCTTTTCGTTGCGTGCCCCGATGATGATTGTCGAGACCGTAGGCCGCTGCAACAGCCAGTTCAGCGCCACCTGCGAAACTGTCTTGCCCGTTTCGGCGCTGATCGCGTCCAGCACATCCACCACACTGTACAGCCACTCGTCCGAAATGGCCGGCCCTTCGCCCGCACCCTGATCCACGCGACTACCCGCCGGAATCGGCTGGTTGCGGCGGAATTTGCCACTCAACCGCCCTTGCGACAGCGGCCCCCAGACCAGCGTCCCCACATTCTGATCGAGCGCCAGCGGCATTAGTTCCCATTCGTATTCGCGCCGCAGCAGCGAATAGTGCGCCTGATGACCGACATAACGCGACCATCCGTACCGATCGGATGCCGCCAGTGATTTCATCAGATGCCAACCGGAGAAGTTCGAGCAGGTGATATAACGTATCTTGCCACTTTGAACCAGCGCATCCAGCGCCCGCAGCGTTTCCTCCACCGGAGTCTTGGCATCGAACCCGTGCATGGTGTAGATGTCAATGTAGTCGGTTTGCAGGCGCTTCAGGCTGGCCTCGCACGAGCGAATCAGGTGGTAGCGCGAGTGACCGACATCGTTCGGCTCGTCACTCATGCGGAAGGTGGCTTTGGTGGAGATCAGCATCTTATCGCGCCGACCTTTGATAGCCTCGCCCAGAATTTCCTCCGACT
>CAIVEA010000619.1 GCA_903904765.1 uncultured Chloroflexota bacterium | reverse complement strand
GCACGGTGGAGTTCCTCGAACCCGTGAGCGAGAGTGCGCCGGAATTCGTCCATGATGTGCTGGGAATGATGATCGCCCGCAAGGGTGATTTGTTGCCCGTGAGTGCGATGCCGAATGACGGCACGTACCCGACTGGCACAGCGCAGTATGAGAAGCGCAATCTGGCACTGGAAATTCCGGTGTGGGATCCGAATGTGTGTATTCAGTGCGGCAAGTGCGCGATGGTTTGCCCGCACGCGGTCATCCGTATCAAGACGTTTGAGCCGGAATACGCGACTGGTGCGCCGGAAACGTTCAAGGCGGTGGATGCGAAGGATACCGAGTGGTCGGGACTAAAGTACAGCATTCAGGTTGCGCCGGAAGATTGTACAGGTTGCAGCCTGTGCGTGGATGTCTGCCCTGCCAAAAACAAGTCGGCGGCGAATTTGAAGGCGATCAACATGCGTCCGCAGCCGCCTATCCGCGAACAGGAAAAGGCGAACTGGAACTACTTCCTGAGCATACCGGAACTGGATCGGCGGAATATCAAGAGTAGCAGCATCCGGCAGCAGCAGGTTCAGCAACCGCTGTTTGAGTTCAGCGGCGCTTGCTCTGGTTGTGGTGAAACGCCGTATATCAAGCTGCTGACGCAGTTGTTCGGTGATCGCATGGTGGTGGCGAATGCGACGGGTTGCTCCTCGATTTACGGTGGCAACCTGCCGACTACACCGTGGTCGAAGAACAACGAAGGGCGCGGCCCGGCGTGGGCTAACTCACTGTTCGAGGACAATGCCGAGTTCGGTCTGGGGATGCGCGTTTCGTTGGATAAGCAGGCCGAGATGGCGCGGGAACTGTTGATGGGGCTGACCGCTGAAGTGGGCGAAACGCTGGTGGATGCGCTGCTGCATGCTGAGCAGAAGGATGAAGCGGGCATCTATGAACAGCGTGAGCGTGTGGCGCTGCTCAAGGAAAAGTTGGCCGGGCTAAAGAGCAACGAAGCCAAGCGGTTGCTGGCGGTGGTCGATATGCTGGTGAAGAAGGATGTGTGGATCATTGGTGGTGATGGTTGGGCTTATGACATCGGGTTCGGCGGCCTCGACCATGTACTTTCGACAGGACGCAACGTGAACATTCTGGTGATGGATACCGAAGTGTACTCCAACACCGGAGGTCAGATGTCGAAGGCGACCCCGCGTGCAGCTGTGGCGAAGTTTGCGGCGGGCGGCAAGCCGGCTGGCAAGAAAGACCTCGGCCTGATGGCGATCAGCTACGGGAATGTGTACGTGGCGCGAATTGCGATGGGCGCAAAAGATGAGCAGACGCTGCGGGCGCTACTGGAAGCAGAAGCGTATAATGGCCCGTCACTGGTGATCGCGTATAGTCACTGTATCGCACACGGCATTGACATGGGCAAGGCGATGCGTAACCAGAAGGCTGCGGTGGACTCCGGTCAGTGGTTGATGTATCGCTACAACCCGGATCGGGCAACGCATGGCGAGAATCCGCTGACGCTGGACTCGCGGCCTCCGAAGATGCCTGTGAAGGATTATCTGCGTATGGAAAACCGCTTCAAGATGCTGGAACTGAGCAAGCCTGAAGTGGCGAAGGAACTGTTCGAGCAGGCGCAGCAGGATGTGAAGGAACGCTGGGCGCTGTATGAGTATCTGGCGGCGCGGCCAATGGTCGCACCGAACGGGCAAAGCGAACACTAGAGGCTACAGGAGTTCAAATCATGGTGAACATCACGACACAATATATGGGAATGACGCTCCGTTCGCCGCTAGTGGCCTCTGCTTCGCCCCTGTCGGAGAAACTGGATAACATCAAGCGGATTGAAGATGCGGGCGCGGGTGCGGTGGTCATGTTCTCACTGTTTGAGGAGCAAATCCGGCGCGAACGCGAAACTCTGTTCCATCATTTGGTGTACGGGACGGATAGCTTCGCCGAGGCGCTGACATACTTCCCCGAACCGGAACAGTATCACGCGGGGCCAGATCAGTATCTTGATCTGATCCGCAAGGCGAAGGAATCGGTGGATATTCCGGTCATCGCCAGTTTGAACGGGACTTCCATCGGCGGGTGGACGAAGTTTGCCCACAAGATGCAGGATGCCGGAGCTGATGCACTGGAACTGAACGTGTACTATATCCCGACGGATATGAACATGAGCAGCGCACAGGTGGAACAGACTTACCTCGACATCCTGTATGCTGTGAAGCAGACTGTGACAATCCCGGTGGCATTGAAGCTCAGCCCATACTTCAGCAATATGGCACACATGGCGAAACAACTGGATGATGGCGGGGCGAATGCGCTGGTGCTGTTCAACCGCTTCTATCAGCCGGATATTGATTTGGAGACGCTCGAAGTACGGCCTAATGTGCTGCTGAGCACACCGCAAGCGGCGCGGTTGCCGATGACATGGATTGGTATCCTGTTCAAGAAAATCAAGGCTGATCTGGCGGCGACCAGCGGTGTCCACACACCTGAAGATGCGCTGAAGATGATCCTTGTTGGCGCGAATGTCACGATGATGACGGCGGCGCTGCTGAAGAACGGGATTGACCATATTCGCGTGGTGGAAGCGGGAATGCGCCGTTGGATGGAAGAACACGAGTACGAGTCGGTTGACCAGATGCGGGGCAGTGTGAGCCAGATGCACGCTGAAGACCCGAGCGCATTTGAACGCGCACAGTATATGCGGGCGCTGACAATGTACCGTCCGAACTGGGCGGCGGAGTAATTTACTCTATGCACTGATGGTCGGTGCATGTCATCGGAATATTTGGCACAAAGAACCACCCCAATTTTAGGGGTGGTTTTTCGTTCAAAGGGTTATACCTGTCATCTCAAATCATGTGTAATGTCATTATGAACGGAGGTGCATTCGTGGGAAAATT
Organism: uncultured Chloroflexota bacterium; assembly: GCA_903904765.1. The sequence goes on along the minus strand of CAIVEA010000619.1, from coordinate 9,955 downwards.
TCGGAGATGAGTCATTCAGAAGCATGATGCTGAGGAGTCTAGGCTATGGTCAGTGGTGCTAAAGCCGGTTCGGCTAAAAAATCTGCGAATGTGGGTGCAGATCACAAGTGGGTGTATCTGTTCAGCGAAGTTGAAGTAGCGGAACAAACTGTTGGCGGGTCGTGGGACAAAGTGCGCGGTCTGCTGGGTGGCAAGGGGTCGGGGTTGGGTGATATGACCCGCGCTGGCGTACCTGTTCCTCCCGGCCTGACGATTACCACCGAAGCCTGCAATTATTACGTAGCGAACAATAAGCAGTTCCCGCCCGGTATGTGGGAACAAGTCTTGTCGGCGCTGAAGGTTGTGGAAGAGAAGGCTGGCAAGAAGTTTGGCGATACGGCCAATCCGCTGCTGGTATCGGTGCGTTCGGGCGCGAAGTTCTCGATGCCCGGCATGATGGACACCGTTCTGAATCTCGGTCTGACCGATGAAATCGCCGAGAGCATGGTACATCTGACGGGTGATGCTCGTTTCGTGTACGATGCGTATCGTCGTTTGGTTCAGATGTTTGGTTCAGTGGTCATGGGGATTGACGACGAAGCCTTTGAAGACTATCTGACCGAAGTCAAGAAGGAAAAGGGCGTTAAGCAGGATGTTGACCTGAACGCCGATGACTGGAAGAAGATCACTGCGGAGTTCAAGAAGGTCTATAAGGCTCACGTCGGTGAGGAATTCCCGAAAGACCCGTACAAGCAACTCGACTACGCGATTCAGGCGGTTTTCAAGTCGTGGGACGGCAAACGCGCTGTTGACTATCGTAATGCCGCTGGCATCGCCCATGATCTGGGGACGGCTGTGAACGTGCAGACGATGGTGTTCGGCAATATGGGACAGAACTCCGGCACGGGCGTGGCGTTCACCCGCAATCCTTCTAACGGCGAACGCAAGCTGTTCGGTGACTTCCTGATGAACGCGCAGGGCGAAGATGTGGTGGCCGGTATCCGCACTCCGAACCCAATTGCTGATCTCGAACGCGAGAATCCTGAAGTGTACGCGCAGTTCGTGGATGTGGCGAGCAAGCTGGAAAAGCACTACCGCGAAATGCAGGATGTGGAATTCACGATTGAGCGTGGTCGTCTGTGGATGCTCCAGACCCGCGATGGTAAACGCACGGCTCGTTCGGCGGTTCGTATCGCCGTTGAGATGGTGAGCGAAGGCCTGATTAGCAAGCAAGAAGCGGTGCTGCGCGTTTCGACTCAGCATGTGCTGCAACTGCTGCACCCGCAGTTTGACCCGGATGCGAAGGCGGTTGCAGAGAAGTCGAACCGCATGATCGCTAAGGGCGTGAACGCCTCGCCCGGTGCGGCGGTGGGTGTGGTGGCCTTCGACGCGGATGTGGCGGAGAAGTGGGGCAAGGCCGGTAAAGCGGTCATCATGGTTCGCCCCGAAACCAAGCCGGATGATGTGCATGGTATGCTGGCCTCGAAGGGTATTCTGACCAGCCGTGGTGGCGCGACCAGCCATGCGGCGGTGGTTGCCCGTCAATTCGGTGTGCCGTGCGTGTGCGGTGCCGAAGCTCTGGACATCAGCGTGAGCGAACGTAAGCTGGTTGTAGGCGATATCATCGTCCGTGAAGGCGAAATGATCTCGATTGATGGCGGTAGCGGTGAAGTGTTCGTGGGTGAGATCACCCGCGTGGAACCGGACTTCGCCCGTGAAGCATTCTTGCGGAAGCTGCTGGGCTGGGCGGACGAGTTCCGTCGCCTCGGTATCTATGCCAACGCCGACTACCCGAACGATGCCCGTCGCGCCCGCGATTACGGCGCGCAGGGTGTGGGGCTGTGCCGCACGGAGCACATGTTCTTCCAAGAAGAACGTCTGCCCATCGTGCAGGCGATGATCCTCTCCGAGCCGAACAGCGCGGAAGAAGCAGAACATCTGGAGAAACTGCGCCAGTTCCAGCACGACGATTTCTACGGCATTTTCAAGGCGATGGATGGCTATCCGGTCATCGTCCGCCTGCTCGACCCGCCGCTGCATGAGTTTATGCCCGATCACGAACAACTGGCGCTGCGTGCTGCCGGTCTGCGACTGATGGGTGATCGTCCCAAGGAACTCACTCGTGTGGAAGAATTGATGGCGGCTGTGGAAGGTCTGCGTGAATTCAACCCGATGCTGGGTCTGCGTGGCTGCCGTCTGGGCATTATGCGCCCGGCGATCAGCGAGATGCAGGTGCGGGCGCTGTTTGAAGCGGCCTGCCAGCTTCAGTTGGAAGGCGTGGAAGTCCATGCTGAAATCATGGTCGCTGTGACCAACCATGCCAACGAAGTCAAGTTCATGCGCGAATTGATCGAGCGCGTGGGCAACGAAGTGATGCAGAGCCTTGGAACTCAGCTGCACTACAAGATCGGTACGATGATCGAACTGCCGCGTGCTGCGATCACTGCCGACCAGATGGCTGTGCACTCGGAATTCTTCTCGTTTGGCACGAACGACCTGACCCAGACTACGTTCGGCATCAGCCGTGACGATGCGGAAGGCAAGTTCTTGCTTCAGTACGTGGAAACCGGTCTGCTGCCGGAGAACCCGTTCCAGGTTCTGGATGAGGACGGCGTGGGCTATCTGATCCGTCTGGCGGTTGAAAAAGGCCGCAAGACTCGTGGTGATTTGGAAGTGGGTATCTGCGGCGAGCACGGCGGCGACCCGAAGAGTATCGCGTTCTGCCATAAGGCCGGCCTGAACTACGTGAGCTGCTCGCCGTTCCGCGTGCCTGTGGCGCGTTTAGCGGCTAGTCACTCGGCGCTGAAGGAAGCTGGCTTCAAGGCGAAGGACGACAAGTAACCCGCCTGCTGTCCGTTGTTGAAACTGAAAGTGTACGGGGGTGGTCACTTGAGCGACCACCCCCGTATGATTCTGAGGGGCGGGTTACTGGTCGAGCAGCGCGGCGGCGGCAGCATCAGTCATCCAGATGAGATGACCGGATTGCGGGTGAATGAGTTGGGCGGGAAGGCGCTGCGGGTCGGGCGTGCCGTGCAAGACTTCGCGCAGGGGGGCGGCTTTGCTGGTGCCACTGACGAGGAATAATATAGTGTCGGCGGCATTGAGGACAGGGGCCGTGAGGGTGAGCCGTTTGTGTGGTGGTGAGGGCGCATGGTTGGGTACGACCCATCTGGAGATTTCGTGGAGGGCAAGGGTGTGCGGGAATAAAGATGCGGTATGTCCGTCGTCACCCATGCCGAGCAGCACCAGATCGAAATGAGGTAGGCCGCCGAAGAAAGCGCGTAGCTCCTGTTCGTAGGCTGCTGCGCCCTCTTGCGGGGGGCGTTCACCTGCTATGCGGTGAATGTTGGCGGGCAGCAGCGGAACTTGTGAGATGAGCGTTTCCGAGGCCATGCGATAATTGCTATCGGGATGGTCGGGCGGGACGCACCGTTCATCTCCCCAGAACAGGTGGATGCGTGACCAATCCAGCGATTCGGCAAGAGGGGAAGCGGCTAGGCGGCTGTAGAGCGCACGTGGCGTAGAACCGCCGGAGAGGGCAATAGTAAAACGATCGTGACCGCGTGCCAGTTCGACGATGGTTTCGGTTGCGCCCTGTGCAAGCGCCTGTGCATCCGGGAAGCGGCGTAATTCACCCATCGTCTGTTATCCCCCGTTGGTTTTGCTCCACAACCGCCAGTAGTGATTGTCGCGGGCGAGCAAGGTTTCGGCCTCGGTTGGCCCCCAACTTTCGCGGGGGTAGGTGACGACGGGCGGCTGCGCCTGTTGCTCCCAGCCGTGAATTACGGGGTCAACGATGCTCCAGAGGACTTCGATCTCGTCACTGCGGGTGAAGAGCGATTGATCGCCGTGCAGGGCATCCAGCAGAAGGCGTTCGTACGCTTCGGGAATTTCGCCATCTCCGAAGGATTGGCTATAGCTGAAGTCCATCTGGACTGAACGAGTCTCGTGGCTGGAGTCTGGTACTTTGGCCTCAAAGGTGAGGTGGATGCCTTCGTCGGGCTGAATCTGGATGGTAAGGGTGTTCGGCGCAAAGGCGCTATCCGCGTCTTTGGGGAGGCCGAACATCATCTGTGGCGGACGACGGAAGCGCACGCGAATCTGGCTGGTCTTGGAGGCGAGGGCTTTGCCGGAGCGTAAGTAGAAGGGGACACCCTGCCATCGCCAGTTATCAATCAAGAGTTTCAGCGCGGCATAGGTCGGGGTTTGCGAGTCGGCGGCAACGCCTTCGGTCTGACGGTAGCCTTCGTACTGAGCGCGTACTGTGTCGGTTAGGGCGATGGGATGCACCGCGCTGAGTACTTTGACTTTTTCGTTATGCAACGCGGTGGCATTGAAAGAGGCGGGAGGCTCCATCGTCACCAGCGCAAGCAGTTGCAGGATGTGGTTCTGAAACATATCGCGCACAACACCAGCTTGATCGTAGTAGGCTGCACGATGTCCCACATCTACACTTTCGGCTACGGTGATCTGGACGTTATCTACGTAGTTTCGATTCCAGATGGGTTCAAAGATGGTGTTGGCAAAGCGAAAGAACAGGATGTTCTGGGCGGTTTCTTTGCCGAGATAATGGTCAATGCGGTAAATCTGGTCTTCGTTGAAATGGCGATGGATGCGCTGGTTGAGCGCCTGCGCGGAGGTGAGGTCGGTGCCGAAGGGTTTTTCGATAATCAAGCGCCGCCACGCGCCATCCTCGGCAGTCATGCCTAGCCCGTTGAGGTTCTCGATGATTGGTTCGTACAACGAAGGGGCAACCGAGAGGTAGAAAAGACGATCGGCGTGAGCGTTCTCGTGGTCGTGCAGGAACGCGCCGATGCGGGCGAGGTCGTCGCGGTTGCTGGCATCGCCGGGCGTGTAGTAGATGTGCTGTGCGAAGGTCGCCCATTCGGTTTCGTCAAAGCTGGCGCTGCTGAAGTCGCGCACGCCTTTTTCCATGTGGGCGCGAAATTCGTCGTGACTGTAGGCGGTGCGGGATGCACCGATGATGTTGAACTGTTCTGGGAGGCGGCTCTTGCGGAAAAGGTTATAGAGCGCCGGGATGAGCTTGCGCTGGGTGAGATCGCCCGACGCACCGAAAATAATGATGCTCACGCCATCGGGATTATCGAGGTGCATGGCGATTAATCCTTTTTCATGGCGTGGCCGCCGAACTGATTACGCATGGCTGCGAGTAATTTCGCCCCGAAGCTCTCGTCCTGACGGCTGATGAAGCGCATCATCAACGAGAGGGTGATGGTGGGTGCGGGAACGTCCTGATCTATGGCTTCAAAGACCGTCCAACGGCCTTCACCGGAGTCGGCTACCCAGCCCTTGATACCATCCAGATCGGGATTTTCTCCGAGGGCGCTGGCGGTCAGGTCGAGCAACCATGAGCGCACGACGCTGCCATGCCGCCAAATTTCTGCGATCTGGTGCAAATCGAGGTCAAAGTCTTTCTTGGCGCGGAGGATTTCAAACCCTTCGGCATAGGACTGCATCATGGCATACTCGATGCCGTTGTGGATCATTTTTGTGAAATGACCGCTTCCGGTAGCTCCGACATGCCCCCAACCGCGATCCGGCGCGGGCGCGAGGGTTTGGAAGATGGGGGTGAGATGTTCGATGGCTGGTTTGTTGCCGCCGATCATTAGGCTGTAGCCTTCGCTAAGACCCCATACGCCACCGCTTGTGCCGGCATCTATCAGATGAATGCCTCTGGCGGCTAACTCAGTCCCTTGACGTACTGTGTCTTTGTAATTGCTGTTGCCGCCGTCAATCAGAATATCGCCGGGGGATAGATGATCGGCTAACTCGTTCAGAGTGGTTTCAGTGGCTTCACCGGATGGAACCATGACCCAGATGGCACGCGGGGCGGAGAGTTTGTTGACCACATCGGCAAGGGTGGCGGCGGCGGTTGCGCCGTGAGTCACGGCTTGCTGGACGGCTTCGGCAGAACGGTCATATACCACAATGGTATGGCCGCCCCGGAGCAACCGCTGTGTCATGTTGCCCCCCATGCGCCCCAAGCCAATCATCCCTATTTCCATGAGAGTTGCTCCTATATATACGCCAAACCACTTCCATATTAGAAGCGGCTTGGCGGGGTTTGTCTTACGCTGTGTGGGTTAAAGAGGTTAGATTTTACGCGGGCTAGAAGGATTCGCCACGCTTGATCTGACGAACGCTGTCGGTGTCGGCCACGATGAGTTCGTTAGCGATGCCGATAAACAGGCCATGTTCAGCGATGCCGGTGCGTCGTTTCAAACGTTCCGCGAGGCCATTGGGGTCGGCAATGACACCGAAAGCGCAATCTAGAATAAGGTTGCCTTGATCGGTTCGGAATACTGTACCGTCGGGACGGTGGCGCAGGACGACGCGAGCGCCGAGTTCTTCGAGGTATTGCTGCTGCGAACCATAGCCGAAGGGAATGACTTCGACGGGAACGTGCCATTTGGTGCCTAGGGCGGGCGAGAGTTTGGAATGATCCACCACGATGATTTCGTAGGCGCTGGCCTGTGCGACGATTTTTTCGCGCATGAGCGCACCGCCGCCGCCTTTGATGAGATCGAGGTTCGGGTCAACTTCGTCTGCGCCATCAATAGTGACATCCACGCGGGGATGTTCTTCGAGGGTGGTGAGAGGGACGCATAAGCGCCGCGCTTCAGCTTCGATCATGCTGGAGCAGGGGATACCGAGGATGTTCGTCAAACGCCCGTCTTGCAGACGTTCGGCGATGAGGCGTGTGACCCAGATGGCGGTGCTGCCAGAGCCGAGGCCGACGATCATGCCAGACGATACGGCTTCGAGCGCCCGTTCAGCCGCCGCACGTTTGAGGGTTTCGACGTTATTCATGGGTGTTGCTTCGCTTTCGTTGCTTATACCAGTTCACGGGCGGCCAGTGCCGCACCGACAATCCCGGCATCGTTCAACAACTGCGCCGGGACAATTTGGGCGCGGGTATGAATGAGCGGCAGGAATTTTTCGTGCTTTTTGCTCACGCCGCCGCCGATGATGAACATATCCGGCGAAAAGAGAAATTCGAGGTAACGGAGATACTCATCTACTTTTTCCGCCCATTTTTCCCACGACATGTCTTTTTCCTGCCGTGCGCGGTCAGAAGCTCTGTGTTCGGCATCTTTGCCGCGTAATTCGAGATGACCGAGTTCAGTATTGGGTAGGAGGATGCCGTTCAAGAAGATGGCGCTGCCAATGCCTGTGCCGAGTGTGACCATAATCACGACTCCGGTATGGCCTTTGCCTGCACCGTACTGCATTTCTGCTACGCCAGCAGCATCAGCATCATTTACCAATAGGGTAGGGCAGCCAGTTTCTTGCTGGATGAGCGCCTGACCATCGGTGCCAACCCATCCCTGATCTACGTTGGCGGCGGTTTCGACCACGCCATGCTTGACGACTGCGGGGAAAGTACAGCCAATCGGTCCTTGCCAGTTGAAATGCTGGGCGACTTCAGCGACGACACGGGCGACGGCCTGTGGTCGTGACGGTTGCGGGGTGGGGATGCGGAAGCGGTCTGTAAGCATCGTCCCGGTGATGGTATCTACGGGCGCACCTTTGATACCGCTGCCGCCAATATCAATGCCCAGAATATGCATGTTGATTCTTCTCCTGCTGTGCGTGAGTATCCTGCATGAGCATACCCCGCCGCCGCAGCACTGGCAATTGGCTATGAGCGCGATTGTGTTCCGATACGGCGGGGTGGCGGTTAAGAGCGCAAGCGGGGGGCGATTTGAATATTGCCGCCTTCCACACGAACATTGTAAGAAGGGGCATCTTTCATTGCAGGTGCAGAGAGCACTTTGCCGTTGGTGATGTCAAACTCTGCGCCATGACGCGGGCAGGTAATGACGCATCCGGTTAGGTCGCCTTCGGCAAGCGGCCCGTCATCATGCGTACAGACATCTTCGATGGCGTACAGATTGCCATCTACATTAAAGATGGCAACCCAGTGTCTGCCCCACTCGACAACAATACGTTCGCCGGGTGGGAGTTCGGCAGTGGTGGCAACTGTGGTGAATTCGGATGATGCGGGCGGCATGGGTGGGCTACTCGTCGTCTTCTACCGATTGCCACTCGGTCATGCCGCGTGTGCCGATGATGAGCGTTTTGAGTGCGAGCAAAGCACATTTGACACGGTTGATGGTGAGGGGAATGCCGACCATTTCGAAGATTTCTTCTTTGCCAATGGCGCGGACTTCATCCAACGTTTTGCCGATGATTTCTTCGCTCAACATGGATGCAACGGCCTGACTGACCGCGCAACCTTCGCCATCCCATGCCACATCGGTGATGCGTCCATCTTCGCCAATATGCATGGTCAGATGCAACCGATCACCACACAGCGGGTTGCGTTCCTCGTGATCCACGTTAGCGTGGTCGAGAACGCCCGCATAACGCGGATTACGCGCATGGTCGAGGATGATTTCGCGGTAGAGATCCATCGGGATGCCTTTCTAAACAGCGAAAACTTGTTTGGCTTTATACAACGCCGCAACGAGCGCGTCAACCTCGGCGGGGGTGTTGTAGAGGTAGAAGCTGGCGCGGGCGGTGGAATTGAGGTGGAGTGCAGTGTGCAACGGCATGGCACAGTGATGTCCGGCGCGAACGGCTACACCTTCGCTGTCGAGGATGGCGGCGAGATCATGCGGGTGGATGCCCTGATAGGTGAAAGCGGCGACTGCACCTTTTTGCGCTGCGGGCGGCCCGTAGACCGTCAGGCCGGGGATTTCGGCGAGTCTATCGAGCGCATATTCGGTCATGATCTGTTCGTGCTGGTGGATTTTATCCATCCCTAACTGCGTGAGGTAGTCTACGGCATAGCCGAGGCCGATCACTTCGGCAATGGGTGGCGTTCCAGCTTCAAATTTGAAGGGGATGTCGTTCCATGTACTGCCTTCGAGTGTGACGCTGGAAATCATGTCGCCGCCGCCCATCCAAGGAGGCATGGCTTCGAGCAGATCACGCTTGCCGTAGAGGATGCCCACGCCGGTTGGCCCTATCATTTTGTGGCCGCTGAAAGCGAAAAAATCGGCATCCAGCGCCTGCACATCAATGGGCATGTGCGGGACGCTCTGTGCGCCGTCTACAAGGATTTTCGCGCCAGCAGCGTGCGCCATCTCCGCGATTCTGGCAACGGGGTTGATTGTGCCGAGGACGTTGGAGACGTGGGCAACAGTGACCAGTTTCACGGGTTCGTCGCGCAGCCATGTTTGCAGCATATCGAGGTTGAGCGTGCCATCTTCACGCAAGGGGATGTAGCGAATGGTGAAGCCTTTTTCGGCGGCGAGGATTTGCCACGAAACGATGTTGGCATGATGCTCCATCGCGGTGGAAACAACGACATCTCCGGTGCGTAGATTGGCGCGTCCCCACGTCTGGACGACGAGGTTAATGCTTTCAGTGGTGCCGCGTGTGAAGATGATTTCACGCTTGCTGCCCGCATTGATGAATTGGCGCACTTTCTGGCGCGTGCCTTCGTAGGCGGCGCTGGCGGCTTCGCTGAGCTTGTGGATGCCGCGATGGACGTTGGCATTATAGCGGCGGTAATAGTCGTCAATCGCTTCGATCACCGCCAGCGGTTTCTGGCTGGAAGCGGCATTGTCAAGGTAGACCAGCGGCGTGCCGGGGTGATGCTCGTGATGCAGCACCGGAAATTCGGCGCGGATGGCTTCGATATCGTAGGGCAGGGGAGGGTGAAGAGAAGCATTCATGTGTAGATGATCCTTCAAAAGGCAAAGGCGCGCCTGTTCACTGGAACTGACGCGCCCTTTGAAATTCGCATGTGAACCGTTGCGTTAGCCGACGATCTTGGATTCCATTGCGGCTTGCAGGCGTTCGCGCACCCGTTCAAACGGGATGCGCTGGAGCAGTTCGTCGAAGAAGCCGTCAATCACCATGAGTTGGGCGGTGGCGCGTTCAATGCCGCGACTCATCAGGTAGAAGATGGGTTCTTCTTCGAGCGTGCCGAAGGTGGCGGCGT
>CAIVEA010000618.1 GCA_903904765.1 uncultured Chloroflexota bacterium | reverse complement strand
TGCTCAATCGCACCCAGCACCGCCATATCAATTTCGGGCTGAATACCCTCGATGAAATATTCTTTGGGGATGCCGATCTTCAAGCCCTTCACGCCGCCTTGCAACCCCGCCACATAATCTGGCACATCGGCCTTCACGCTGGTCGAGTCCAGCGGGTCATGTCCGGCAATCACGCCCATAATCCGCGCCACATCTTCGACAGTGCGTGCCAGCGGGCCGGGGCAATCCAGCGACGAGCCGAAGGCCACCAGCCCGTAGCGCGAGGCGCGTCCGTAACTGGGCTTGAGCGCGGGAATGCCGCAAAACGCGCCCGGCTGCCGGATGCTACCACCCGTATCCGTGCCGATGGTTCCCATCGCCATGCCCGCGCTGACCGCCGCCGCGCTGCCGCCGCTGCTGCCGCCCGGAACACGCGAGGTGTCCCACGGATTGCGGGTGAAGCCATAGGCCGAATTTTCGGTGGATGAACCCATCGCAAACTCGTCCATGTTCAGCTTGCCCAACAGCACCATGCCGGCTTCGGACAGGCGCTTGACGACAGTAGCATCGTAAACTGGCTTATAGCCCTTCAGGATTTTCGAGCCGCAGGTGGTTTCGATCCCGCGTGTGGATAGCACATCTTTAATCGCCATCGGGATACCCAGCAGCGGGCGATCATCCCCCGCAGCACGGGCGCGGTCGGCGGCTTCAGCATCTTGCAGCGCCCGTTCTGCCGTCACGGTCAAGTAAGCATGCAGGTGCGAGTCAATCGTTTGGATGCGTTCCAGATGGGCGCGAGTCAAATCAACCGCCGAAATCTGGCGGTTGCGAAGCTGCGATAAGGCTTGGGTCAGGGTTAGGTCAGTCAGGTTATAGGTCATGGGCGGGTTCTCGTTGGAAAATCACCATATACGGAAGCGAGTATAACGTCAAACGAGTCTCGAGTCATTAGCGTTTTGCCAGAGTCCTGCCGTCTGCCCGCCCTCATTCAGCGGCGGTGAGCAGCGCCTCCGCCAATTCTAGCGCATCCACCGGCCACAATTCCGGCGGGCGCGGGTGTACCACCTCCGGTTGCGCTTTGTCAGGGCGGCAGTTGAGGATGCACTGCACCCACTGTTCCGGCACAGCGCCCCGCCCGTAGACCGCGCCCAGCAGCGCCCCGGCAATCGCGGCGTTGGTATCGGTATCGCCACCGCGCCGCACCGTATCCACCACCCCTTCTTCGAGGTTCGGCGCGTGCAGCAATTGCCAGAAAGCGTTGCCGAAGCCGATCAGCACCCATCCCATATTGGTAACGTAATCCACAGGGGGCGCATCGGCAGCGGTGAGCAGCGCCGTCCGCAGACCTTCCTCCAGCGGCATCTCCCGCGCCCAGTCCACCACCTGCGCGTAGAGCGCGGCGGGCGTACAACCGCACCGTATGGCATGAGCCACCGCCATGCTGTATAGCGCCGATGCCTGCCCGCACACCGGATGCACATGGGTGATACCCGCGTCCAGCAGCGCCCATTCCGCCACGCGGTTCGGGGGCTGATTCGCGCCGAAAATCCCCAGCGGACTGATCCGCATCAACGACCCGTTGGACTGGCTCTTGGGGTTAGGCCGCCCGTTCAAACCTGCCAGAACCGTATTGCCCACATCGAAGGGATGTGAGGCCAGCCACCACAGGTAAGCCTCGCGTACTGCCTGCGCGTCGTAAGTGCGTTCGCGCACCAGCGTCCGCGCCAGCATCAGCGCCATTTCGCTGTCGTCCGTTGGCTGTCCGGCCAGCAAATCCCATGTACCGCCGTTTTTCAGCTTGCGCGGGCCGTTCGGATAATCGAAGCGGATATTCAGCGGGGATGTGAACTCCACCAGACTACCGAGCGAATCGCCGCCGAGCTGCCCCAGCAGGCAGCCCTGCGCCCGGTCAAGCGGCGTGGTTGCGGGTATCATGCGCTCATCCTTCCCTACGGATTGCTCTCTGTCACTATAGCACGGGTTCAAGATGCGAATCCGTTATGGTTGCTCCGGTTGTGCGGCGGCGGTACTCTTAGCGGGTGGCTACATTCAACACCGCATGGAGGACACACACATGATTTACCGTCGTCTGGGCAATACCGGCTTGATCGTCAGCGCCCTCTCGCTGGGGACGATGCAATTCGGGCAGGCCGCGAACATTGGTCGGCTGGATCAGGACGCGACGAACAGCATGGTCAAATTCGCGCTCGATCACGGCGTGAATTTCATTGATACCGCCGATGTCTACAGCCGGGGCGAAAGCGAAACGCTGGTTGGCAACGCTGTGAAGGGCATGCGCGAAGAACTAGTGATCGCCACCAAATGCCGCCTACCGATGAGCGACAATTTCAACCGCAGCGGGGCGCAGCGCGTGAACATCCTGCGCGGCGTGGAAAGCAGCTTGAAGCGCCTGCAAACCGACTATATTGACCTGTATCAGATTCACGGTTGGGACAGCAACACGCCGCTGGAAGAAACCCTCCGCACGCTGGACGATCTGGTGCGGCAGGGCAAGGTGCGCTACATCGGCCTGAGCAACTATATGGCGTGGCAGGCCGCCACCGCACTGGGGATGCAAAAACAGTTGGGGTTGGAGCCGTACATCTCGGCGCAGATGTACTATAGCCTCGTCGGACGCGATCTGGAGCATGACTGGTTCGCCTTCAGCGAATACACCGGCATGGGCATTCTGGTGTGGAGCGCGCTGGCGGGTGGCTTCCTGAGTGGCAAATATGACCGCCACAACCCGCCGCCCAAAGGCACACGCTTCGGTGATGCCAACCGCTTCGTGCCGTTCGATGACAACTTCGGCTACGGCGTGATTGACGCGGTGAAAGCCGTCGCCGCACGGCACGGGGTCAGCCCGGTGACGGTGGCGATTGGCTGGACGCTGGCGCAGCGTCCGGTGAGCAGCGTGATCGTGGCAGGCCGCACCAACGAGCATCTGCTGGACAACCTGAAAGCGGCGGATCTGAAGCTGACCGATGAGGATATGCAGGAGTTGGACGCGGCCTCCAACCCCGGCACGCCTTACCCGAAATGGATGGTGCTGCAACTGGACGAGGCCGAAGACCCGCGCCCGAAGGTGCTGCACCCCGAACGCTACGCCGAAGGCAAGACGTGGCAGGATTTGCGCTTCCGCAAGTGGTTCAACCGCTAGAGCGCATTCCGTCCCCGTCCTGACATCCCGAATCGGCGGGGGAAATTGGCGACAACCATTCCCCCCGCCGCCGCGCAAAACCCGTTATAATCCCCTGCAAATTAGGACACCGAAACCTCACCTCGTGAGGGCTACCCGAGGATGCGATTATGCGCGTTGGCGTGGATGTCGGCGGCACGTTCACCGATCTGGTGATGAGCGCCGGGGGCGAACTGACCATACACAAACTGTTGAGTACGCCGGATAACCCCGCCCGCGCCATGCTGGACGGGCTGGCAGTCATCACCCCCGGAGGGCTGGCGGGGCTGACGCAGGTCGTACACGGCTCGACGGTGGCGACCAACGCCATTCTGGAGCGCAAAGGCGCACGTACCGCGCTCATCACCACGCAGGGATTCCGCGACATCCTGTTCATCGGGCGGCAGAACCGTCCCGTGCTGTATGACCTGCAACCGCAACTCCCGCCGCCGCTGATTCCGCGCAAGCTGTGCTGCGAAGTCCCCGAACGGCTCGACCACACGGGCGCTGTGCTAACCCCGCTGGATATGGCGGCGCTGGATGCCTTGCTGGACGATCTGCTGCTGGAAGAAGTGGAAGCGATAGCGGTGTGCTTCCTGTATAGCTACGTCAATCCGGCGCATGAACTGGCCGTGCGGCAGCGCATCCTTGAGATGGGTTGGCTGAACGAGTCGCAAATCGCGCTTTCGTGCGAAGTGCTGCCGGAGTTCCGCGAATACGAACGCGCCAGCACAACGGCGCTGGATGCCTATGTGCGTCCGGTCATGAGCCGTTACCTGTCGCACCTCGAAGATGCGCTGCCGCCACAGGCCAGCCTGCGCGTGATGAAATCCGATGGCGGGATCGTCAGCGCGGCGCGGGCGCGGGGGCAGGCCGTCCAGACCGCCCTCAGCGGCCCGGCGGCAGGCGTGATCGGCGCGTATGCGCTGGCCTCGCGCTCCGGCTACGACCACATCATCACGCTCGATATTGGCGGCACATCCACCGATGTCGCGCTGTGTCCGGGCGCACCCGCCCGCCGTCCCGAATCCGAGATTGACGGGCTGCCGCTGCGAATCCGCCTGCTGGATATTGATACAGTTGGCGCGGGCGGCGGCTCGATTGCGCGGGTGGATAGCGGCGGCGCGTTGCGGGTAGGGCCGGAGAGCGCCGGTTCTGCGCCGGGGCCGATCTGCTACGGGCGCGGCGGGAAGCAGGTCACAGTCAGCGACGCGCATGCCGTGTTAGGGCGGCTGGACGCAGCGCATTTCCTCGGCGGGCGCATGGCGCTGGACGCGGCAGCGGCGCACACAGCAGTCGCGGCGCTGGCGGCCAAAACCGGACATTCGCCGGAGCAAGCCGCGCTCGGTGTGGTGGCAGTCGCCAACGCCAACATTGACCGCGCTTTACGGCGGGTGTCGGTGGCGCGGGGCTACGATCCGCGTCAATTCACGCTGGTGGCGTTCGGCGGCGCAGGGCCGCTGCACGCTTGCGCGGTGGCCGATGGGCTGGAGATGCGGCGGGTGCTGATCCCGCGCTATCCCGGTGTACTGTGCGCCTTCGGGCTGCTGGCTGCCGATGTCACGCTGGAATTCAGCCGTTCGGTGTTGGGCGCGGCGGCGGATGGCGTGGCGCTGGAATCGCTGCTGGAGAACTTGCTGGAACGGGCACGCACAGAACTGGCCGCCGAAGGTTTTGCGCCGGAGCAGATGGCCTTCGCACCCTCGGCGGATTTGCGCTATCGCGGGCAGGCCTATGAGTTGAACGTCCCCTTCCGCCGCGACGGGCTGGCGGACGCTTTCCACGCGGCGCACGAACGCGCTTACGGCCATGCGCTGCGGCGGCCTGTGGAGGCGGTCAATTTGCGGGTGCAGGCCGTCGGGCTGACCGCTAAACCGCCGCTAGAACCCGCCGCCGACTGCACGCCCTACACCCCTGTGCCGCTGCACACCTCTCCGGCGGGCATGGCGCATTACGAACGGGCGGCGCTGCGCCCCGGCGCGACCTTTGCAGGGCCGGCGCTGGCCTTCCAACTCGATAGCACGGTATACGTGGCGGCGGGCTGGAAGGCGCGGGTGGATGCTTATGCAAACCTGATTCTGGAGCGCGAGACCGTTACAACGGCTTGAAGCGGCACTGGAAGAAGCGCAGATACTGCGGCTCGTAGATCATCTCCAAGCCCCGACTGCGTTCGCGCTGGTCATAGACCGCCTTGACCGACTCTGCCACCACATCCATGTGTGCCTGTGTATACACACGGCGCGGGATGGTCAGGCGCGTTAGTTCGAGGCGCGGGTAGCGGTGGTCGCCCGTCTGCGGGTCGCGTCCGGCGCTGACCACGCCGCGCTCCATCGCCCGCACGCCGCTGTCCAGATACAGTTCGGCGGCCAGCGTTTGACCGGGGAAGGCGCTCTGCGGCAGATGCGCGTAGAAGCGGCTGGCATCGAGGAAGATGGCGTGTCCGCCGACGGGCTGCACAATCGGGATGTCCCACTGGCGCAGCAGATCGCCCAGATAGCGCACCTGACCGATGCGGGCGCGCATGTGGTCATCCTGCACCGACTCGGTGATGCCAATCGCCAGCGCCTCCATATCGCGCCCAGCCATGCCGCCGTAGGTGTGCAGCCCTTCGTAGACCACCACCAGATTGCGGGCGGACTCGTACACATCCTCATGGTTCAGCGCCAGCCAGCCGCCGATGTTGACCAGATTATCCTTTTTGGCGCTCATCCATGCGCCATCGGTATAGCTGCAAAACTCCTTCAGGATGGCGGCTATCGGCTTGTCAGCATAGCCTGCTTCGCGCTCCTGAATGAAAAACGCATTCTCCGCCATGCGGGTGGCATCCAGATAGAGGCGGATACCGTGCTGGTCGCACAGGGCGCGCAGTTCGCGCACGTTCGCCATGCTCACGGGCTGTCCGCCCGCCATGTTGACCGTCCCCGCGAGGCTGACATAGGCGATCTGCGCCGCGCCTACCTTCGCAATCAGTGCCCGCAGCTTGTCGAGGTCTACGTTGCCCTTGAAGGGGTGCAGGCTTTGCGAGTCGTGCGCTTCGTCAATGATGATGTCGGTGAAGATGCCGCCCGCCAGTTCCTGATGCAAGCGCGTGGTGGTGAAATACATATTGCCGGGGACGTACTGCCCCTTCTTGATGGCCGCCAATCTGGCCATCCAGGATACCGATGACCCCG
>CAIVEA010000617.1 GCA_903904765.1 uncultured Chloroflexota bacterium | reverse complement strand
TGAGTCCCCGTGCCAGCAAATCCAGTGGTGTGTGGGGAGTCATACCACTGAGGAGTCCTAACGGGATGGCAACCACCAACGCCAACAACAGCGAAGATAACGCCAGTTCCAGCGTGGCCGGTAACCGCTGACCGATTAACTCGGCATTCGGCACACCGAGACTGAACGAGCGATCCAGATCACCACGCAGCACCCGCCCCAGATACAGCGCGAACTGTTCCGGCAACGGTTTGTCAAAGCCGTACAGCGCCCGGAATTCAGCTCGCTGTTCCTCGGTGGCTTGCCGCCCCAGCATCAACGCCACCGGATCGCCTGTCACGCGCACCATGACAAACGTCAGGACGAGGATGCCGAACATCAGTGCCACCGACTGAAGTAAACGCACCACCCCGTAACGGAACATGCTCAAGCGTCCCTCTGCCCCACTCCCGCAGTGGGAGTGAGGCACGGATGTAGGTATTTAACCACTAACCGAAACCGCCGTCAGATCATAGCCTTCATTCGGGGCAGGCGCATAGCCGCTGACACGGCTGCGGACGGCCTCGAACACAAATGGTTGATACAGGTAGATGAAGGGTGGATCATCATACATCATCTGCTGAAGCTGCCCGTACAACGCAGCGCGGGCATCACGATCTACCGTCGAGCCAATTTGCTCGATCAGCGCCGCCAGCGCCGGGTCTGCCCATGCCGTGTAGTAGTTGCCGGGGATGAGCGCCCCTTCCAGACGGTCAATCGCCTCACCGAGATTGGTTGACCAGCTATCCACAAATATCGGCCCCACCGCGCCGTAACCTTCCTCATTCCAGAAGGTGTTGCTGGTGGTGAAATCTACTGTCAAATCCACGCCCACCGCCTTCAAATCACGCTGAATGGCGAGACAAACTTCATTGATGCTCAGGTAAGCATCCGTCGGGCAACCCATGTGGATGGCGAACCCGTCTGCATAGCCTGCTTCCGCCAGCAGCGCCTTCGCCGCTTCGGGATCATACGGGTAGGGTTGAATGGACGCATCGTAACCGAGGTTGGTGGGCATAACGAAACCCGTCACGAGTGCCGCCTTCCCTGCGAAGATCGCATCAATGATACCCTGCCGATTGGTAGCGAGGTTCAGCGCCTGCCGCACCCGCACATCCTCCAGCGGCGTACCCACGCCATTGCCGATATTCTTGAAACCGGCATAGTACACGCGGTCATTGGCATAGCTCAGCACCTGCACATCGTTGCTGCCTTCCAGCAGAACCGTCAGATCGGGGCTAAGGCGGTTCACAATGTCCACCTCGCCCGTCTGGATAGCAGCGAGGCGCGTAGTCGCATCCGGGATGATGCGGAAGATCAGCTTGGCTACTTTGGGCAATCCGGATTCCCAGTAGTCGGGGTTGGCTTCCATCACAATTCGATCACCCGCCACCCGTTCCACCAAACGGAACGGCCCAGTCCCGATGGGCGCGGCCTCGAAGCCTTCGATGCCCACGTCATCCAGATATTTCGCCGGGAACATCACCCAAGTGGTCGCCATCTGCGTCAGGAAAATCGGGTCAGGGTTGGCAGTGGTCAACGTGACAGTGTACGGGTCGGCAATCTCCACTGCCACCACTTTAGCATAGTCTTGAGCGTAATCGTTGCTGGGATCGGAACTGTATTTGACGGTGGCGGCCACCGACTCGGCATCGAAGGGTTCGCCATTGTGGAAGGTCACGCCCTGCCGCAGGTGAAAAGTGTACTGTGTGCCATCGTCGGAAATATCCCAACTTTCCGCCAGATCGGGGATAATCTGGTTATCTGCCGACATACGTAGCAGCGAATTAAACAGCGGGCGTGCTGCGTTACTGGCGGTAATGTCCGCGCCACGCGGGGGGAACAGCGAAGTCGGGTCGTTAGGCAAAGCCACCACCAGTTGCCCGCTGGAGGCGCTGTCCTGCGCCCATGCCGGCACACCCATCAGCAGCACGCCGAGAAC
>CAIVEA010000616.1 GCA_903904765.1 uncultured Chloroflexota bacterium | reverse complement strand
GCTTTGGAGAGGGGAAGTAAGATGGTATTACACCCTTCGCCCTGAGGGAGAAGGGATGGGGATGAGGGTTATCCCGCAAAAAACCTACCCTTGTAAGCCCCCAGCCCCCTCTCCCAACCGCTGAGTACAGCTAGGCGAGGGGGAAAAAGTGGGCGGGAGAGTGTTAGCGCAGGCCGCGCACGCCGAAACGCCGCAGGTCGTCGTCGGACGTGTAGCGGTTGCCATCGGGCAGGGTCGTTCCGGTTAGCTCGGTATCGCGCATCTGAGCGCCGGTCAGGTTTGCGCCCGTCAGGTTCGCGCCGCGCAAGTTGGCATCGCGCAGGTTGGCCTCGGACAGATCGGCATTCTCCAGCCGCGCCCCGGTCAGGTCGGCATCACGCAGATGTGCGCCGTGCAGATGCGCGCCGGTCAGGTTCGCGCCGCGCAGCACGGCATCTTCGAGATGCGCTTCGGAGAGGTTCGCATTCTGCAAATCCGCATGGGGCAGATGTGCGTCCTCCAGATTGGCGCTGGTCAGATTGGCCTCGGAGAGATTCGCGCCGTCCAACTGCGTCCCTTCCAGATTGGCCTCGACGAGCGTGGCCTGCCGCAGATCAACCTGATGGAAAACAGACTCCTCCAGATTGGCGCTGGTCAGGTTTGCACCCGTCAGGTTCGCACCCATCCACTCGCTCTCGGAGAGGTTGGCTTCGGTGAGGTTCGCGCCGCGCACATCGGCCTGATGCAGCGCGGCCTGTTCGAGGTTGGCACCCGTCAGGTTCGCACCCTGCAAATTCGCACCGATGAGCTGCGCTTCTTCGAGATTGGCCTCGATCAAGTTGGCGTTGCTGAGGTCGGCCTGATTGAGCAGGGCTTCGGACAGGTTGGCGTTCTGCAAATTGGCGTTTTGCAGGTTTGCGCCTACCAATTCGGCTTCCTGTAGATTGGCCTCCGACAGGTTCGCGCCGATGAGCGAAGTCTGATTCAGACGCGCTTCGGAGAGGTTCGCGCCGTGCAGGTCGCGCCCGTTCATATCCTGACCGCTGAGGTTCACGCCTTCCAAGTCGGCATCTTGCAGGCTGCCTTCGGTTGAGGTGATGACGATGCGACGCTTGCGCTTGGGCTTCTCGTCGAAGTCAAAGTCGAAATCGAAGTCCTTGACGAAATCGGTGTCCATCACCTTACGCAGCGCGTCGCGGGTGGTGGACATGATCTTGTCGCGCAGGTCGCGGGCGGCGCGTTTGATTTCCTCGACATCCGGCGGCGGGGGCGCAGGTGGGGCTGGCGGCACAGGCATGTCGAAATGGGGTGCGTGAGGTGCGTGCGGCGCATGCGGTACGTGAGGCGGCATGGGCGGCGCGAAAGCCTCCGGCGGGCGTACTAGCGATTCGAGATAGGGGACGAGCTGGCTGGCGGCCATCTGCACCTGCGCCACCTTCTGACCGTCGTTCGATTCGGCGGGCAAATCCAGCGCCAGCGCCTCGGTCACATAGGTATCTTCGGGCATCAGGCCGGCGATGCGGGTGTGCAGGCTGCGATAGCTTTTGACGGCCATTTCGCCCGTTCCCTGTGCGCCACCCTCGGCAGCCCGTTCGACCATGCTAACCAGCGTTTTGAGGGGCGGCAGCAGTTGGCGCAGGGCGCGGCGGGCTTCATCGTTGACGTGCATCATGATTCTCTACTCCTTCAATTAAGCGGGTGTCAGGCCAAACTCGGATTCGAGGTGCTGCACCGTCTCCGGGCGCAGTCGCCGCCGTAAAAGCTGTTTGGCGTGAAAGATACGAGATTTGATCGTGCCGAGGCTGGTCTGCATGACTTCCGCAATCTCGGCATAACTCAGGTTTTCTTCGGCATACAGGATGAGCGCCTGCCGCTGAAGTTCCGGCAGCCGATCAATGGCGGACATGACTTCGGCGCGGAGCAGCAGCCAGTGGGCGGCCTCGTCCGGCGGTTGTTCGTCCTGCGCGGCTTCCAGCGATGCCCACAACTCCACCGGCTCATCATCCAGCGAGATTTGTTCGCGGCGGCGGCGCTTCCGCAGCAGGTCGTAACAGCGGTTGCGGACGATGCGGAACAGGTAGGGACGCAGTTTTTCGGGCGGCTGCACGCGGTCTAAATTGAGATAGAGCGCGATGAGCGAGTCCTGTATCACATCTTCCTGTTCGGCATGATCGCCCACCAAACGCCACACGAAGCGGCGAATGGCCGGGGACAAGCGTGCTTGCAAGTCGCCAAAGGCTTCCATATCGCCAGCCTGCGCCCGCAGCAGCAGATCACTCTCGCCAGCGGCGGGTGCGGTGGAGGTGATAGGGTCGGCAGTGGGTACAAGCACGGTCATGCGCTTCCTTTCTATTCCCATTAACGACAGTTCGGTATGGGCGGTTCAAAATTGGTGGCGGGTGTTCAAAAGCTGTCGAAAAGTTCGCATGCAACAATCGAATGTGCAAATAACAGGGCATATCGCTGATGGTATCCCCAACAAATCCCAAGATTGGGATAAATGACCATGTGTTCGGTTTTTGGGATATAAGAACCACAAGACGAAATGAAATCTCTCACTTGAAATTTAGAACAAACGTGCTATCCTATACACCATGCTCATCTACTCCAGTTGGGATGGGAGATGGCACAGTTGGATTGGGATATTTGGGAAAAGGGGACTCCACATGGCTCGTACCAGCACGTATTTGAATTTCCCGGGGAATACCGAAGCGGCGTTCAACTTCTATAAGTCGGTGTTCGGCACGATGTTTGCTGATCCGTTCATGTATATGCGGGATATACCGCCGTCGCCGCACAATCCGCCACTGACCGAAGCGGAACAGGGGCTGGTGATGCACGTCTCGCTGCCGATCACGGGCGGACACCTCCTGCACGGTACGGATGCGGTGGATTCTATGGGGCATCACCTCACGGTGGGCAACAACTTCAACCTGAATGTGGAGCCGGACACCCGCGCCGAGACTGACCGCCTGTTCAATGCGCTGGCGGAGGGCGGCAAGGTGAATATGCCGCTGCAAGAGATGTTCTGGGGCGCTTACTACGGGGCGCTGACGGATCGCTACGGCATCCAGTGGATGTTCAACTGCACGAGCAAGACGTAAGAAATGCCCTCACCCCTAATGGGTCGGGGGAACGCCTGCGGCACGCAAGCGTAAATTCCCCCGATCAATTACCCTTCTCCCAAGTGGCGAAGGGGTGTATCCGTAGGGACAACACCTGCGTTGTCCGCCCGGTCTTTGTGGCGGCATAGGCAGGACGTGTCCCTACTACGGGTTGAAGGCACTTTTCTGACCAACAGGCGGTGGGGCAGTTGCGCCTATTTTCCTGCCCGTAAGGTTGAGTGGATGATGACTTCTGCATCGGCAACGACAAATGCGACCCGCAATCGCTGGTATCAGATGGCGCTGGTGGGGATGGCGCTGGTGACGGTGTTCATGCTGCTCTATCGGCTGGACTCGTATCCCGCCCCGTGGTACGACGAAGGTTCGCACCTGCATGTGGCGAAGAATTTTGCGCTCAACGGCGTGTATGCCGACTCCAGCAGCGAAGGCTACCGCCCGTTCGGACCGGCGATTGGTGTGGGGCCAACGGTGCTACTGCCCATCGCATTCGCGTTCAAGCTGTTCGGCGTGGGCATCCCGCTGGCGCGGTTGGTGATCGTGATCTACGCGCTGGGGGCGCTGGTGGCCTTTTACAGGCTGGCGCGGCTGTTCCTGAGCGAGTGGTTCACGCTGGCTGCGCTGGTGCTGATGCTGCTCTCCCCCGGCGTGGATTTCTTTTTCAACGCCCGCACGGTGCTGGGCGAAATTCCCGGCCTATTCTTCGTGACGGCGGGCTTGTGGCTGTGGCTGCGCCCCGGCGTGCGCGGCATTCCGGCATTGATTGGCGTGGGCGTGCTGATGGGCTTGGGTTCCATCACCAAGAATCAGTTTGCCATGTTCATCCTGCCCAGTTTGCTGGTGGCGTGGATTGCCGATCTGTTCTGGTATCGCCAGCGCGGATGGAAGCATTTCGTCATTCCGGGCGTGGTGGCGGGCGTGCTGTTCGGCGCGTGGCTGGGGTTCGTGGTACTCAAACTGGGCGGCGGCGACAGCCTGTCGGAAAATCTGGCGACGCTCAAAGTGGCGAGTTCGGGCGCATTCCTGATCTTGAAGCCGGCTACCATCGAACGGGCGCTGCGTTTTCTGGTGGATTCCAGCGTGTACGGCGCACTGCCGCTGGGCTTCGCGGCTTACGGCGTATTCCTCGGCCTGCCGCGTACCGATAACGGTCAGCGCAACGGCACTCTGATGATCTTCATCCTGATCGGACTGACGTTCTTTGTGGCCTCGCTCGGTTGGGCGCGGTATGCCTTCGGGCCGCTGGCGCTGCTGGCGATTGTAGGGATGCGTGCCGCGCAAGACCTCGTGGGCGAATTGCCGCGCATGGATGCGTTGTTCACCGAAGCACGGGCAACGGGCAAAGCGAAATGGGCGCTGGTGCTGGGCTGGGCGCTGCCCGCTTTGATCTTCCCCATTTACACCAATATCAGCAGCGTGCGCTCCGGTGGGGATAACGCCTCGTACAGCGCCG
>CAIVEA010000615.1 GCA_903904765.1 uncultured Chloroflexota bacterium | reverse complement strand
TCAGTATGACCATCACGGTCAGCAAGGAGGCACTCATGACCAGCCGAATGATTCACCACCATCAACATACCTCCATCCCTGTTTCCACCTCACCAGCACCACAGCCGACTACTTACATCTATCCAACGCATCCTGTATGGCAGGCGGCGTTCATCGTACTGGGTGGCGCGGTTCTTAGCGCCATCTTCCTGTTGACCAGTCCCCTGTTGCCTGTCATCGTTCCCAACCCTGCCCAAACCACCGATGTAGCCTACCTGATACTCATCGGCCTGATGTTCAGCGTGGGCGTGCTACTGCTGTACGGGTTGGATGTGGTGCTAACGTATGTGATCGCCGTCTGGTTGCTGGATGCAGACGGTAACATCAAGCATTTAGCCTATCGTTCCGCCATGCCGGGTATGCTGATTTTCGCGGGCAGCATCGGAATGCTATGCATCAGGATGAATGAGCATGCAGGCAATATGTGGAATGGGATGGGCTTCGTGTTGCTCATCCTACCGCTTCTGCTGGTGGGTCAGTATGTCATCGCCGTCCGCGAGGCACTCCATATCAGCCCGTGGCAAGCTAACATCATCGGCTTCACCAAAGTGGTGCTGACCATCATGCTGGTGCTGATCGTTATGTGGATGCTAGTGGGGCGTATCTGAGCCACGCCCCCGCTGACGAAGGCGTGGCAGAAAATGCTTATATCGGTTTGCGGGCAGTCACGCGGGCGCTGAACAGGCGTGGCATACCTTCGCGCCGCCCGATGATCGCTTCCGCGTCGGACTTGTCCAGCACCTCAATCGCCTCGAATCCGGCCTTTCGCAGCAGGCCGGTATAGGCGTTCACATCAATCGCGCCTGTCACGCATTCCGCCCACTGAGCCGCATCAGCGCGTAGTTCCGGGCTGAAATCGCCCTCGGTCACAATATCGCTGACGGCGATTCGCCCGCCCGGTTTGAGTACGCGGAAGGCTTCGCTGAACACGGCGGCCTTATCCGGCGACAGGTTGATGACGCAGTTGGACATAATCACATCCACCGTGTTGCTCTCCACCGGCAGCGCCTCGATCTGTCCTTTGCGAAATTCGACGTTAGTCACGCCCATGCGCGCTTTGCTGGCCTCGGCTCTTGCCAGCATATCGGGTGTCATATCCACGCCGATGACATGACCGCTTGCACCCACCTGCCGCCCCGCGAGGAAGCAGTCTATCCCGCCGCCGCTGCCCAGATCAAGCACGGTTTCGCCCATCTGCAAGCCAGCAATCGTGACCGGATCGCCGCAGCCCAGCGATAAGCCCGTGACGGACTCCGGCAGCCCTTCCAGCAGCGCGTTATCGTATAACGTGGGATTGCAACACGACTCACCGCCGCAGCACGAGCCGCCTGCTGCCGCGATGCCGCCATAACGTTCTTGAACGATGTCATGAATCGTGATGATTTGATCGGACATTGTGCAATTACCTCCTGTTGATCTGTGTACTGACAATACGGCTATCGGGGACGCTCAGGCGCTCATCGAACCACACACCGGTGCAGCCCACGTCAGGCGGCTGTGCGCTTCGATCAGCGCGTCAAGCTGGCTGGCGATGTGGTCGGGATAGGGCGAGGTACGGCGCAAACGCAGGTCGGCATGGGAGTTCACGCACTCGAACGTAGACGACAGTAACCCGCGTGTCTCGTTGACCATGAACAACATATAGTGCAACCGCTTGGCCGTCCGGCGCAGCAGCCGCGCCCGGATTGCCACCGTATCCCCGATGCGAACTTCGTTGAGATAGTTGACATGATGTTCGAGGTCGAAGCCACCCGTCCCCTGCGCCGCGTAGTAATCCGGGGTCTGCCCGAACAGCGTGAACAGCCCGTCCCCGGCTTCGTCGTACAGCACCATGTACCAGCGCACGTTCATGTGGTTCATGCGGTCTTTGTACTCCGGCGGGACGACGGCGCGGTAGACAACAGGCAGGGCTTCTAAGCAGTTCAGCGGCAAATCGGGATGGCGCATACGGTTCTCTCCTATCGTGCATCCCCTCGATTGTAGACGGTTTCTCCGCGCCGCACCTTACCCCACGACAAAGCAGTTGTGCGGCAAATCGGGATGGCGCAACCAGTTCTCTCCTGTCGTAGATGCCCTCCGATTGTAGACGGCTGCCCCGCGCCGGAAAATAGGGCGACATGGTTATAGACAGTTGTATTTTATCTTGCTAAAAGCGCGTTATACTCGCCGGACATAATAAAAGCAGTACGCTAGATGATCCCCTATCCTGCCTCGCATCGCTACCCGGATACGCCACCTAGCGATACACTCTTCAACCGAGGCATAGCATGTCCCACCAATTACCCCTGAAATTGAGCCTGTTCGCCCTCGTGTTGCTGCTGGCATGGGGAGTTGTTCCTGCCCTCGCTGCGACGCTCACCGCCACTACCCAAGCCGAACTG
>CAIVEA010000614.1 GCA_903904765.1 uncultured Chloroflexota bacterium | reverse complement strand
CCCACCGGCCCGCTGCACGTCGGGCGCAGTCGCGGTGCAATGGTGGGCGACACCATCGCCCGCATTCTGGAAGCGGCGGGCTATAGCGTGGAGCGTGAATATTACTTCAACAACGCTGGCGTGCAGATGACCAACCTCGGCAACAGCCTGCGCGTGCGCTATCTGGAAGCGCTCGGCCTGCCCGTGCAAATCCCCGCCGAGGACGATACCACCTTCTATCAAGGCGACTATCTAAAGGACTTCGCCCGCGATTTGGCGGCTGAACGCGGCGCGGCGCTGGCAGATGCCGATTGGCAACCGTTCAAAGAATATGCCGAGAAGCGCATGTTCGAGATCATTAAAACCACGCTGAAGCGCGTCAACGTCCAGCACGACATCTTCTTCAACGAGAACAGCCTGTACGAAAGCGGCGCGGTCTGGCAAACGCTGGACGCGCTCAAAACCAGCGGTCACATCTACCAAGCCTCCGAATGGGAAGGCGCAACAGACGAGGAAAAACAGAAGGCCGCCGGCAAAGCTCCCGCCACATGGTTCCGCAGTAGCGCACTGGGCGATGAGAAAGACCGGGTGCTGGTCAAGAGCGACGGCGCACCCACCTACACGCTGCCGGACATCGCCTACCACATGAACAAGATCAATCGCGGTTTCGACCTGCTGGTGAACATCCTCGGTGCCGATCATGGCGCACAGTACAAAGTGGTGCAGTACGGCGTGAACGCGCTCGGCAAGGATGCCTCCAAAATCCATGTGGTCATCATTCAGCTGGTTCGCGCTGTCCGCGACGGCAAAGAAGTGAAGATGAGCACGCGGCGCGGCGACTACGACACGCTGGATGACCTGATTGACCTGACCAGCGCCGATGTGGTGCGTTATATGCTGCTGGCACGCAGCCCGGATTCGCACCTTAATTTCGATCTCGATCTGGCGGTCAAGCAGAGTAACGATAACCCCGTATACTACATTCAGAACGCGCATGTGCGCTGCGCGGGCATCCTGCGCGAAGCCGAAAGTCGCGGTTTGAGCGATGCAGACGCGGACTTGAGTTTGCTCGGCGCGGCTGAAGGACGTTTCTTGCGGAAAGCGATGGAACTGGGTGAGGTGATCGCCATCTCCGCGCAGGGCTTGGAACCGCACCGGATCGCCTTCTACGCGCACGAACTGGCAGGCGTATTCCACCCGATTTACGACGAGGTGCGGGCGCTGCATGGCGAAGTATCGCCGGATGTACAGCGGGCGCGGTTGCGCTTCTACCGCGCCGCGCAGGTGGTCTTTAAGCGGGTGCTCACCCTGATGGGCATGAGCGCCCCCGAACGCATGTAACTGCATTCCATTCAACCTTT
Organism: uncultured Chloroflexota bacterium; assembly: GCA_903904765.1. Next base: position 6,246 of record CAIVEA010000614.1, on the reverse strand, counting down.
TGCGCTGAATTAGGGGAACAATATGGGGCTGAAACCGGATCACTGGATACGCAAGATGGCGCAAGAACACGGCATGATCGAGCCGTTTGTGGAAAAGCAAGTCCGGCAAGGGGTCATCAGCTACGGGGTCAGTTCCTACGGCTATGACATGCGCGTGGCAGATGAGTTCAAGGTGTTCACCAACGTCTACGGCGCGGTGGTTGATCCCAAGCACTTCTCGCCGGAAGCCTTCGTGGACATCAAGGCCGAGGTGTGCATCATCCCGCCCAACTCGTTCGTGCTAGCGCGTTCGATGGAATACTTCCGCATCCCGCGCAGCGTGTTGACGGTGTGCCTCGGCAAAAGCACTTACGCCCGCTGCGGCCTGATCGTGAACGTCACCCCGTTCGAGCCGGAGTGGGAAGGCTTCGTCACGCTGGAAATCAGCAACACCACCCCGCTACCAGCCAAAGTGTACGCCAACGAAGGCATCGCGCAGGTGCTGTTCTTCGAAGGCGATGAGCCATGCGAAATCTCGTATGCCGATAAAAAAGGCAAGTATCAAGGACAGACCGGTGTCACCCCACCCAAGCTGTAGGGTTGATAAACACCCCTCTATCGTGTAGAGTTGGTTGTAGCGGGTGCATAGCTCAATTGGCAGAGCGCAGTCCTTACAAGACTGATGTTATAGGTTCGAGTCCTATTGCGCCCACCACGCAACAAACATCCGGCCTGTGCCGGATGTTTTGATTTCCGCAGTCTATTGTGTATCGTACTTAACGGGAACGGGTTCGCGGGTCGAGCGCATCGCGCAGGCCATCGCCCACCACATTGGCGGCCAGCACCACCAGCATGATCGCCACACCCGGAAAGACTGACATCCACCACGCATTCCGCATGTAGCCGCGCCCGTCCGCCAGCATCGCACCCCATTCGGGGATGGGAGGCCGCACGCCCAGCCCCAAGAAACTCAAACTTGCGCCTGCCACGATATTGCCCGAAATGCTCAGCGTGACCAGCACAATCAGCGGCGCAACCACGCTGGGGAGAATATGCAGCCACAAAATGCGGCTGGCGCTCGCCCCCATGCTGTGCGCCGCCACCACATAATCCATCTCGCGGGTGGAGAGCGTAACCCCGCGTGTGATGCGGGCATAGGTGGGGATTGAGCCGATGGAGATGGCGATAATCACATTGGTGATGCTCACGCCCAGCATAGACACCAGCCAGATCGCCAGAATCAGACCGGGGAAAGCGAGGATTAAGTCCATGAAGCGCATAATCCAGTTGTCCACGTTACCGCCCATGTATCCCGCCACCAACCCCAACGGAACGCCCACCAGCGCCGAGGCCAGCACCGAGAAGAACCCCACTTGCAGCGAAATTCGCCCGCCGTACAGCAAGCGCGTGAACAGATCGCGCCCCAGCGCGTCCGTACCTAACAGATGCTCTGCCGAAGGCGCTTGCGTGCGCGACTTGGCATCCCGCTTCACCGGATCATAAGTGGTCAGGCTGGACGCGAACAGCGCGGATAGCACAATAAGCACCAGCACCAGCAACGCTAGCATAGCAGCGCGATTCTTGACGAAAGCGCGGCGTGCCTGCACAACCGGACTATCGCCACGCGGGGCGGACAATTGAACAGGAGACGGCGTAGAACTTGCCATTATCGGCTACTCATAATGAATGCGCGGGTCAACAACCGCATAAATTAAATCCACAGCCAGATTCACGAGTACGAAAGAAACGGCCACCAGCAGCACGCCGCCCTGAATCATCGGGTAATCCAGATCGGCAATCGCGGCAATCGTCAGCCGCCCCACACCGGGCATGCCGAAGATGCTTTCGGTGATAACCGCGCCACCCAGCAAACCCGCGAAAGACAGGCCGACCACCGTGATAATCGGGATGAGAGCGTTTTTCATGGCGTGAATCAGCACAATACGGCGTTCAGCCAACCCTTTAGAACGCGCCGTCCGCACATAATCACCGCCGAGGATTTCCAGCAAACTCGAACGGGTGAGGCGGGCGATCAACGCTGCTTCGCCCACCGACAATGTAATGACGGGCAAAACGAAGTGCTGCCATGTGCTGTAGCCTTCGACGGGCAGCCACCGCAATTCCACCGAAAAAATCAGCATCAGGATTAGCCCCAGCCAGAAGGTGGGGAAAGCGTTGAAGAACACCACCACCAGCATACTGAGGCGGTCAATCCACGACCCGCGCCGCACCGCCGTGATAACACCCACTAGCAACCCGAACACCGTCCCGATGGACACGCTCAGGACAGTGAGCAGCACGGTGAAAGGGAACGCCTTCGCCAGCACGCTGCTCACCGGCTCCCCGAACTTGAGCGAATTTCCCAGATCGCCCCGCGCCGCGTTGCCCATGAAGATGAGGTATTGCTCCCACACCGGACGATCCAGACCGTACTTCTGCCGGATGGCCTCAATCAATTCCGGGGACGCAGTTTCGCCAGCCAGCGTGTACACCGGATCACCGGGAATCGCCACGCGCAGCACCACAAACACAATGGTGATGATCGCCAGAATGAGGGGAATAGAGGTTAGCAGGCGGCGCAATATGAACTTTTGCATCTTTTGAGTTCCAAAATAAGATAGGGGTGTGCGAACACACCCCTACCTCTGACGGGAGGTTTACCCGCCCTGCTCGATCCACGAATTCCAGAAGTAGAAGTCACCCTGCGGGCCGAAGCTCCAGTTCTTCATCTCGTTACGCACACCAACAGTGGTATTCGGCGCGGCGAGGAATATCCACGGGGCATTCTCGATCAGAATACGGCTGATTGCCGTCACCGACTGATAGCGGGTTTCACGGTTCAGGTCGGTATCGGCCTTCACCAGCAGCGCATCCAGTTCGTCGGTGGAGAACCACGAACGGTTACTACCGCCCTTGCGGGCCGAAGCGAACGCGAAGGTCAGAATGCTGGGATCCTGGAAGCCGTACAGCAGCAGGAACAGGTCATGCGTGCCTGTGGTGGTCAGTTCACGCAGCGCGGGTAATTCCATGCTGGTGATTTCGATATTGATGCCCACATCGCTGAACTGCGCCTGAATTACTTCGGCCTGACGTTTCCACTCATCACCGTTAACCGTCGCCATCGGGACGACCCACTTGCTGCCATCGGGCTGCTCGCGGAAGCCATCGCCATCCACATCGGCATAGCCCATTTCGTCCAGCATGCTGTTCGCCTTATCGGCATCGTAATGAATGGATTCGGCATCCAGTTCCGGGTTATGTCCCCAGATGGTCGGCGGCAGCGGCTGGTAGACCGCTTCGGCCTGCCCGTTCCACGCCAACTCAACATATTCGTCCTTGTTGATGGCATACGACATAGCACGGCGCAGTTCCACGTTGTCCCAAGGGGCTTTGGAGGTATTGAAACCGATGTAACGGATGCCCGTTTCCATCAGTTGCGTCAGCGCAATATCGGAATTGCCCTGCACATCCTGCAAATTCTGCGACGGGATGCCGGAGTATTGCAGTTCGCCCGTTTCCAGCGCCGAGAGGATGGTCTGTTCATCTTCGATGAACTTGATAGTGAAGCCATCCAGATTGACCGGACCAGCGTTCTCATACACTTCGGTCGGTGCCCACGCGAAATCGGGGTTGCGAACCAGTTCATACGAAGTATTGGTGTTGATGGCCTTCAGAATGAACGGGCCAGCGCCAACAGGTTGCAGCTTGAAGTTTTCCGCACCAGATGCCTCATACGCGGTGGGAGACACGATTTCCAGCGAGGCCAGCAGGTTGTACAGCGGCGCGAAGGCCGAGTTCAACTTCAGGTCGAAGGTGTTGTCGCCCGTCACCACCACATCCGCCAGCAGGCCGATCAGATCAGCACCCAACGGAGCGGCCACTGCTTCATCCGCATAGCGCAACAGGTTCCACTTGATGGCCTCGGCATTCAGCGGCGTTCCATCGCTGAACTTGATGCCCGGCTTGAGTGTGAACGACAGCGACATGCCATCTTCCGAAGCCTGCCAGCTTTCCGCCAGATAGCCGACGTAATTCAGTTCTTTGTCCTTCCACAGCAGTGTGGAGAACAGCGCGTAGTGCGGCCAACTGTGCCACGCGGTGATGAACGGATCGAGTTCCACGTTCGAAAGCGCATCGGCGATCACGAACGTCCCACCCGTGCCGAGCGCATCCTGCGCCACAACTGACGACCCGAAGGCGCATAACGCCAGTGCCAGAATAACCCCCATCAAAAACAATCTGCGTAGCCGTACCATTGACAATCCTCCAAAGTATTCAATAAACGATTATGTCCCCTGCCGCACAAAGCGGATCGGTTCTGTAGTGGGTTCAAGCGGTATGGCTGCCGCCTGAACTGCGCCATTCATCCCGATGGTGAATGCGACCGGCGCTGCAAATTCCAGATCATCTATTCTGGCTTCAAACACATCATAGTGAACGTGCTGCACATCCATCTCAAGGCCGTTGAAGACCGCGTTCAACCCGTCGCCCCCGTGCTGGATTTCCAGCTTACCATAGCCTGCATTGTCGTAGACTCCAGCATAATCCGCCAATGGGTGCGAAGGTTGCGTCCCCGCTAGCCTCTTGCTGGCAGCCTCAGCCTTCGCTTTGGCCGCCGTCGCTTTCGCTTTGTCCTGCAACGCGGCGAACCGATCCGACCACGGCAACGACTCCAGCCCCAGCAGGCTGTCATACAGATGGTGATGGATGATCTGCGCCGGCGCATCGTCGCCGGTGTTGGTCAGCACAATCGCGCCGATGCCCTGATGCGGCATGAACGACACAGCGGAGATGAAGCCATCAATGCCACCATAGTGCCGCACCAGCGTGCGTCCGCGATACGTTTGCAGCGCCCACCCCAGCCCGTAACTGCCGTGTTCGCCTTCCGGGTGTTCGCCCCAGATGGTTTCGGGGGGGAATGGCGAAGCGATTTGCGGGGTGTGCATGGCCTTCAGCAAATCGGGGCGAATGACCGCCCGCCCCTGATGCTGCCCTTTGTTGAGGTGCATCAGCAGCCACGCGCTCATATCCTTCAAGTTGGAATTGATCGAACCGGCTGGCCCCACCGCATCCAGTTCTCGGAAGGGGACGTGTTTCATCTCGCCGCGAATCCGCATATAGGGCAGCGCGGCGTTGGCAGCCTTCTCAGAGTCGCGCACGGAGAACTGCGTGTCGCGCATTCCCAGCGGCTCTAGAATGCGCTGGCGGGTGAATTCTTCCCAGCCCAGCCCGCTGACATGCCCCGCCAGATAGCCAGCAGTCATATACATCAAATTGTTGTACTGGAAGCCGAAGCGAAAGCCCTGACTGGGCGCAAGGTGCGGCAGCGCATCTATCAGCGCCTGCCGATTGCGCGGCGTGCCGAACCATGCCATATCGTGCCGCCCCATCCCTACGCGATGCGTGAGCAGATCACGCGGGGTCGCATAGGCGCTGGCAATCGGGTCTTGCAACCGGAAGAAGGGAATGTCCTGCTGCACAGGCCGATCCCAACTCAGCCGCCCCTCCTCCACCAGCAGCCCCACGCCGAACGAGGTGAAAGCCTTGCTGCACGAGCCAATCGCAAACAACGTTTCGGAGTCCGCCGGCAACTGCTGCGCCACATCCCGGTAGCCGTGTCCGGCGCTGTAAATCACCTCGCCATCCGCCACCACCGCGACGGCGACTGCCGGAATTTGCCAACGTTCCATCGTGGTCGCCAGCCACTCATCAAACCCACGCAGGTTGTCTTTGGCCTGCGAAGCTGGAATCCGTGTGTACTGCATCACAACCTCACTTAGGCGCTGTAGTGCTGGTAAACCAATTGACCGATCTTGCCGATGGCGGTTTCCACCTCAAACAGCCGCTGTGCGCGCTCTTCCGGCTTCTTCCAGAACGGTTGGTCATCCCACCATGTGAAGGCGGTGACGGCAACATGATTATTCTCGCCAATCGTCATCACGCCGCTGTCATTGGTGTAACCGGAAATCGTCCCGGTCTTGTGGGCAAACGGCACATTGGACGGCAGGAAGCGTGGCAACCGTTGATTCAACTGCTGCTGATACATGATTTTCATCAGCGCATCCTGCGCCGCACCCTGCACAATCTCGCCTTTGAACAACATCGTTACGAGGCGGGTCATGGATGCAGCTGAACTCACGTTGTTATCCGGCGTGCGGCTGAGCACCACGCCGTCGCGCACAATATCGTGCTCATCCCACCACGCGCTGATTTCCTCCACCGAGAGCGCCCGGATTTCCGGCGGAACCAGTTCTTTGAGCAGGTCTT
>CAIVEA010000613.1 GCA_903904765.1 uncultured Chloroflexota bacterium | reverse complement strand
GGGCTGTCCACCATCAATCCGCGCCGGAAGTGCATTGTCGTCGCCTATCCGTTGTGTGACAACGTGAGCCCGTACAGCATCGGCATTCACACCTGCTTGGTACGCTTTCTGGATAATGGCAACATGCAACGCTTCAGCGGCATCTGGTTTGAGGAGCTGCCATGAATTAGAAGGCAAGAATCAGATAGACGAACGAAAGCAGCATCGCATACCTTTATCGTGTATCGGTACACTTGAAGGATTAGAGATGAAACGACATGACGTAGTACTACTCCTGCTGTTGGCAGCCTTATGGGGCGCATCCTTCCTCTTCGTGCGAATTGCTGTTCCTATTCTCGGTCCTTTCTCGTTAGTAGCTGCCCGCGTTAGCCTTGGTGGACTTATTCTTCTGATCTACGCAAGGCTGATCCATCAGCAGTTTAATTGGCGCGATAACTGGCGGCGATACATGCTCATCGGCTTGTTTAACAATGCAATCCCCTTCACGCTCATCGCCACAGCCCAACTGAATTTGACGGCTTCCTTTGCTGCTCTCTTAAACGCTACAACACCCCTTTTCAGCGCAGTAATTGCGGCTGTATGGTTAAAAGATCGCCTGACGGCTGCAAAATTGAGCGGGCTGATGTTAGGTATCGTCGGAGTAGCCATTGTTGTCGGTTGGCAGCCAGAGGCGGTAGATAGTATTCGGCTCATCAGCATCGCATTGATGTTGGGTGCGACTTTTTCATATGGCATTGCCGCCGTTTACGGAAAAATTGCGTTCAAAGGTGGACAGCCGATTGCCACAGCAACCGGTCAGCTGCTGTCATCTAGCGTGCTTATGCTGCCTTTAGCCATCCTAAACCCGCCGCCGCAGACGCTCCAGCCAGTAACCATACTGGCTGTTATAGGATTAGCCGTGCTTTCAACGGCTGTTGCCTACATCATTTACTTCCACCTGATTAGCAGCGCGGGACCGACGAGTGCTGCCAGTGTCACGCTGCTCATCCCGTTTTTTAGCAGCTTGTGGGGCGCTGTATTCCTCAACGAACAACTCTATGCAAACGAAATCTTTGGCTTCGTGGTCATCTTGATAGGGCTATGTCTCGTGACGGGATTATGGAAACCAGTCCTACGAAAGGCACCCACCTCACAGAGCTAGGTTGTGTTGACATTTGATGTAAACTGGTCGAATGACAATCGTGAAATTATCAAACGACCAATGGACAAGAATACGGGGCTTCCTTCGTGAAGACCCTCGAGCGTATGTAGGACAAGAGGCGAACTGTCGCCGATTTGTCGAAGCGACAATATGGATAATGTGCAGCGGTGCCCAATGGCGATTGCTACCCAGCGAGTACGGTGATTGGAATGCTGTCTACAAGCGGTTTTCGCGTTGGTGCGAGGCAGGCGTGTGGGAACGGATGTTGGCTCACTTCGCTGAGGAAGCAGACATGGAAAGTGTGATGATAGACAGCACTGTAGTACGCGCACATCCGTGTGCTGCCGGCGCACAAAAAAAGCGGCGGGCAAGAAGCACAGGTCTTGGGGCGTAGCCGAGGCGGATTCAGCACCAAAGTGCATGTTGTCGTGGATGGCTTGGGGAATCCGCTGCGGTTGTGCTTGACAGGCGGGCAAGCTCACGACATTACTCAAGCGCCTGACCTGCTGGCAGATTTGGAAACTGAACACGTGATTGCTGACCGAGGCTATGCGTCCCAAGCATTGGTTGACCAGATTGCCGAAAATGGAGCGCAAGCAGTCATACCGCCCCATCAACGGGCGAAAGTCGAGCGTGAATATGATCGCTGGCTCTATCGAGAACGGCATTTGGTAGAGTGCTTTATCAACAAGATCAAGCATTTTCGCCGTATTTTCTCTCGTTTCGACAAACTTGCTGGTCGCTACGCTGGCTTTCTCTATCTCGTCAGCACTATCATTTGGCTACGTTGAAATGTCAACACAACCTAGCAATCAAGGTTTCCTGATTTTTGTGGCAACCTTCGCCATAAATCATATTGCCCATTTGTAATCGTTTTTAAGGTGTTGTATAATATGCAACATTGTTGACAATAGAGCATCAGAAAGTTATGCTTGCTCATGATACAGTCGTTGGCGAGAGGGCTAGAAATCCTCGATCTCTTGGCAAATGCGGAGAACGGGATTGGCATCACCGAGTTTGCACAGCATCTCGGTGTAGATAAGAGCAGTGCTTCCCGTTTGCTGCAAACGCTCGCGTCGTATGGGTACGCGGAACAGAATGCGGATACGCGGCGCTATGTTTTGGGGACGCGGGTGCTGGCGCTAAGCAACAGTGTGTTGCGTCGGATACCATTACGGGATACTGCACATCCGGTTTTGCGCCAATTGACGTACATGACGGGCGAATGTTCGCATATCGCCATCCTGTCGCAGGGCAAGGCGTTGTACATAGATCAGGTGGAATCACCCTCGATCCTGCGCGTTGAAACGGAGATCGGGACGCTTTCACCGCTGCACTGTACGGCGCTGGGGAAAGTGCTGATCGCGTTTAATCAGTTGGGGATTCCAGATTCGCTCAAGGCGTATACTCCCAAGACGATGACCGATCTGGCGCAATTAAAGCTTCACATGGAACTTGTTTACCGGCAGGGATACGCGGTGGACGATGAGGAGCATGTTCTGGGTGTTCGCTGTATTGCGGCTCCGGTATTCGATTATCGAGGGCGGGTGGCGGGGGCGGTGGGAATTTCCGGGCCAGTAGGACGGATGCCGAACGAATCGGTGCCGAAATTGGCTGGCATGGTGATGGAGTTGGCGAACGATTTGTCTCGGCGGTTGGGAAACACCAGTGCGAGCTGAGTAGTTTGCAGTCGTTAGAACGTTAAATTGGGTGTCATGACGAAGGTCATGATGCCCTGTGTTTTACTTAGTACGCGCAACGCTGTTGCGTATTATGCAATATGAGGGACTTTATGGAACAGTTACGGGTGGGCATTATTGGCACGGGGCGCATTTCTGATCTGCATGCGCTGGAGTACCTCGAAAATCCCCGGTCAAAAATTGTGGCGGTGGCGGATACCAATCTGGAGATCGCCGGTGCGCGAGCGACCAAATGGGGCGTAGCGCCCGATCGTGTATTCGGCAATTACCATGACCTGCTGGCGCTGCCTGATGTGGACGTGGTAGACATCCTTTTGCCACACCACCTGCATTATCAGGCTGCGCTGGATGCTGCTGCGGCAGGCAAGCACATCTCGCTTCAAAAGCCGATGGCGCTCAACGTGCAGCAGGCCGACGAGATGACCGCCGCCGCGCATAAGGCGGGCGTGATCTTCCGTGTTTTCGAGAACTTCATTTTCTACCCGCCGATACAGCTTGCAAAGTCGCTGATTGACGCAGGCGAAATTGGCGACCTGCTGACCATTCGCATCAAGAGCAATTCGGGCATCAGCCAGACGGCGTGGGATGTTCCGGCTTCGGCGCAAGCATGGCGATTTGATTATGCCAAGAACGGTGGCGGGCCACTGGTCTTTGATGACGGGCATCACAAGTTCGCGCTGGCGTGGCATTTCATGGGCATGGCGGAAGAAGTTCATGCATGGATTAGCCAGACGGAAGTCGCGCCGGGGCAGTTCCTCGATTCTCCGGCGCTGGTATCGTGGAAGTTTGCCCACAACCGCTATGGGTCGCTGGAAGTGGTCAATTCCCCCAAGATGGAGATCAATACCATCTACTACGCACAGGATGATCGTGTGGAGATCACCGGTACGAAAGGGGTGATTTGGACGACACGCGGGCATGGCAACATGCTGGATGTGCCGCCCGTCATTCTGTATAGCGGCAATCAGATGCGGACATTTACCAACATCCCTTCGGACTGGAAGCACAGCTTTATGAATGCCACGCGCCATTTCATTGATTGCTACTTCAAGGGCGAAACGCCGCGTTTGACGGGCGAGGATGGGCGTGAAGTACTGCGCTTTACGCTGGCCGCGCAAGAGTCTGCTCGAATCGGGCAATCCGTTCGCTTGGGCTAAGGATAAAACAGTATGGATATTTCCGGCGCTCAATTGCTGGTTGATATGCTCGTTAGCGAGGGGATGCCGTATATCGTGGGTATTCCCGGTCATGGCAATTTGCCGCTGGTGGATGCCCTCCGGCAGCGGCGCGATCAAATCCGGGTCATCATGCCGCGCCATGAGCAGGCAGCGGTACACATGGCTGATGGGTACTATCGCGCCTGCGGGAAACCACTGGCGGTCTATACCTCTATTGGCGCGGGGGCGCTGAACACGCCGATTGGCTTGGCGACGGCGTATGTGGATTCCATCCCTGTGTTGCTGCTGATCGGCGAAACGCACACCTACATGCGCGGGGTAGGGGTGCTGCAAGAAATTGAACGGCAGCGGTGGTCAGACCTGTATCGCGCATTAGAACCGGTTGTGAAGCGGAGCTGGCATATTGACCATGCGCGGCAACTGCCGCGTGCCGTGTCGCAGGCCTTTAACGCCATGTGTACCGGACGACCCGGCCCAACGGTGATTACTTTGCCAATGGATGTGCAGGCACAGGCGGTTGATGAACAGTTGAAGGCCAATTCGCAAGAACATCGCCCCCATGATCGCCCAGCGGGTGACGCGATGGCGATTCAGGCGGCAGCGCGGTTGCTGACCGGCGCACAGCGTCCGGTTATCATTTGCGGCGGCGGCGTGACCATCAGCCGTGCTGAAGCCGAACTGTTGGCGCTAGCGGACCATCTAGGATGCGCGGTGGTCAGCACCATGCAGGGCAAGAGCGCCTTCCCTGAAGATCATCCGCTGTACGCTTGGCACATGGGGACGAATGCCACTACCTGTGGCAACCACATGACGCGCAACGCGGATGTGTTGCTGGCGGTGGGGGTGCGCTTCGCGGACAAAGCGACCTGCTCGTATAAGCCGGGTGAAACGTTCAGCATCCCGCCTAGCCGCCTGATTCATATTGATATTGACCCGAACGAGATTGGCAAAAATTACCCGGTTGAGATCGGTATTGTGGCGGATGCGAAAGCGGCGCTGACCGCCCTTGTGGAAGCCGTGCAGGCGAACACGCCAGCGCGGGATTGGGCGCAGGCCGCCTATACACAGGAGATCGGCGCACAGGTGGCGGCATGGAAGGCCAGTTACAACCGGCAAACACAGGTCGAGGATGCGCCGCCGATGATGGGCTATGTGCTGAAAGAAATACGGGCGCTGCTGCCACAGGAGGCAATTGTCCTCACCTCGTCCGGCAACGTGCAGGCGCAGGCGTTTCAGGAGATGGCGTTCACGCAACCGCATACCTATCTGGCAGCGGGGGGCTTCAGCACAATGGGCTGGTCATACCCTGCCGCGATGGGCGCGAAACTCGCCCGCCCGGATGTGCCAGTAGTGGCGTTGGTCGGGGATGGTGATTTCCTGATGACCATTCAGGAGTTGGCGACGGCGGTGCAGTACAACATCCCTGTCGTGGCGGTGGTCTTGAATAATCAGGGCTGGCAGGCCATCCGTGATCTTCAGTGGATTGCGTTCGATGACGAAAGCAACTACGGGACGATGTTCGAGCATACAGATGCGCCCGTTTCTCCCAACATTGCGGAGGTGGCGCGTGGGTTCGGCGCGTATGGCGTGCGCGTAGAAAGACCATCCGATGTTACGCCCGCCCTCCAAAAAGCGATTGAATCCGGTCGTCCGGCTGTGGTGGAAGTCATGATTGATATGAATTTCGGCACGTCGGGCGGGCAAGGCACAGGCTGGTGGGATGTCCCCGTTCCGCCGAATTTTGCGGATAAGCGTTCCGCACATGCTCAAGCCCTGACGGAGGTGAAGCTGTAATGAATGACCAGATGCTCATCAACGGACAATGGGTGGATGCGATTGGCGGCGAACGCTGGAATGTGGTCAATCCGGCTACCGAAGACGTGATTGCATCGGTTCCATTTGGCGATGAACGGGACGCAGAGGCGGCTGTCGAAGCGGCGGCGCAGGCACATCCTGCATGGGCGGCGCTGACGGCCTACGAACGCGCTGCCATTCTGACGCGGGTGGCGACCCTGATTCGCGCCCGTTTGGATGATCTAGCTCCGATCATGACCCGTGAATGTGGCAAGCCTCTAGGCGAGGCTCGTGGCGAGTGGGGCGCGGCGGCTGATCTGTTCGAGTGGTTCGCCGAAGAGGGCAAACGCGCCTACGGGCGTACCATTCCCGCCCGTAAGGGGAATAAGCGATTGCTGGTGCTGCATGAGCCGGTGGGCGTGGTGGCGACCATCACCGCATGGAACTTCCCGGCCTATCTGCCTGCCCGCAAATGGTCGGGAGCGCTGGCGGCGGGGAATACGGTTGTCGCTAGACCGAGCGAACTCACGCCGATGAGCGCGATGGCGCTGGTCAACATCATGGCGGAGGCGGGTATACCGCCCGGTGTGATGAACCTCGTCAACGGCAAGCCAGCCGAGATCGGGCAGGTGTTTCTGCAAAGCCCACAGGTGGGCAAGATCAGTTTCACGGGGTCGCAGCGCGTGGGGCAACTGCTGATGCGTGGGGCGGCTGACCGCATCAAGAAATTGTCGCTAGAACTGGGTGGTAGCGCCCCCGTGTTGGTCTTCGATGATTTTGATGTCGAAAAGGCGGCTGAGTACGCGGTGATGGCGAAGTTCCGCAATGCCGGACAGGTGTGCATTTCACCGACGCGCTTCTATGTGCAGCGCCGAATGTATGATGCGTTCCTGCAAGCGGCGGCGGCGCGGACGGAGAAGCTGGTACTGGGCAACGGTCTGGACGCGGGCGTGATGATGGGGCCGCTGGTGACAGCTGCCGGACGTGACCGCGTGGAGAGCTTCGTTAAGGATGCACTCGCCAAAGGCGCGACAGCTTTGACGGGCGGTGCGCGTCCCACTACGCAGGCGAACGGCTTTTTCTACCGTCCGACGCTGCTCACCGATGTTTCGCCGCTGATGCGGATTAGCTGCGATGAAGTGTTCGGCCCCGTAATGGCGATCAGCCCGTTTGATGATGTAGAGGATGGGCTGCGGTTGGCAAATGGTACGCCGTTCGGCTTGGCAGGGTACGCGCTGACCAACGATTTGTCGCGGGCGGTGCGCGTATATGAAGGGTTGAAGTTCGGGATTGTCGGCGTGAATGATCTGGTTCCGGCGACGGCTGAAGCGCCCTTTGGCGGGATTAAAGAAAGCGGCTTCGGCAGCGAAGGCTCTCAAGAAGGGCTGACCGAGTATATGGTTCCGAAATTTGTCTCGGTGGGAATTTGAGCGCATGACCAAAACAGTCGGGCTGGCGAATCAGTTAACCGAGTACAGTGACAAAGCGTTCTCGCTCTATTTGCGGCGCTCGTTTGCGCGTTCGATGGGCTACAGCGACGAGGCGCTCGGCAAGCCGATTATCGGCATTGTGAACACCTATAGCGAACTAAACAACTGCCATCGTGGGTTCCGCGAACTGGCGGAAGCTGTCAAGCGCGGTGTGTGGCAGGCTGGTGGGCTGCCGCTGGAGTTCCCGACGATCTCGCTGGGCGAGGTGTTCTTGTCGCCGACCAGCATGTTGATGCGTAACCTGATGTCTATGGATGTCGAGGTGATGATTAAGGCGCAACCGCTGGATGCGGTGGTGCTGCTGGGCGGCTGCGATAAGACGCTCCCCGCGTTGCTGATGGGGGCGGCCAGCGCCGGTATCCCCGCGATTGTGGTGGCAGCGGGGCCGATGCTGACGGGTCATTATGAGGGCGAACGGCTGGGCGCTTGCACCGATTGCCGACGCTTCTGGGGCGCGTATCGGCGTGGCGAGATTGACCAGCCGACAATTCAGGCGGTGGAGCGCAATCTGGCGGTGACGGCGGGAACGTGCGCCGTGATGGGGACTGCCAGCACGATGGCCTGCGTGATCGAGGCGATGGGGATGATGCTCCCCGGCGGCGCAAGTATTCCGGCGGTTCATGCCGATCGTTTGCGCCATGCCGAGGACAGCGGCAAGCAGGCCGTCCGCATGGTGGGCAGCGACTTGACCCCCGACCGCATCATGACGGCTGGCGCGTTCACCAATGCGCTGCGGGTTTTGCAGGCGATTGGCGGCTCGACGAATGGCATCATCCATCTGACCGCGATTGCCGGACGGTTGGGCATTCGCCTGCAACTCGATGAACTCGATCGCTTGAGCGAGGACACGCCGGTGCTGGTGGATTTGAAGCCCTCCGGCAAAGCCTACATGGAGGATTTCCATCGTGCGGGCGGGATGCCAGTCGTACTTCAGGAACTCAAAGACCGCCTGCATCTCGATGCACTGACCGTCAGCGGACAGACGCTAGGGCAGGTGCTGGATGTGCCGTATAGCTTCCCACAGTGGCAGGATGTGATTCGTCCGTTGGCGAACCCGTATCAGCCGCAGGGGGCACAGGTTGTCCTGCGTGGCAACCTTGCACCGGATGGTGCGATCATCAAGCGTTCGGCGGCCAGCCCGCATCTCCTCCGCAAGACCGGGCGGGCGGTGGTGTTCACCTCCACCGATGATCTGAATGCGAGAATTGATTCGCCCGATTTGGATGTGACCCCGGACGATATTCTGGTGCTGCAAAACGCGGGGCCAATGGGCGGGCCGGGGATGCCGGAAGCGGGCAGTTTCCCGATTCCCGCCAAGCTCAAAGGCGTTCGGGACATGGTGCGTATCTCCGATGCACGGATGAGTGGCACGGCCTTCGGGACGATTGTGCTGCATGTATCACCGGAAGCGGCAGCAGGGGGCGTACTTGGTCTGGTGCGGGACGGGGATGTGATCGAACTCGATGTAGAGGCGCGGCAGATCAACCTGCGGATGGACGAAGCGACACTGGCACTGCGGCGTACCGAAACCCGCCTACAGGAGCGCATTGCGGCTACTCGCGGCTACGAGTGGCTGTACCGCACCCATATTCAGCAAGCTCATCTGGGTTGTGATTTTGACTTTTTGCAGCATGTGGCTTTGCAACCCGGCACACGTTGAGCAGGAATCGTCAGTTGGATGATGATGAGGAGGTGTAAATAAACAGTGAGATCGGGTCATGGATGGGCGCGTTTTGTTGGGAAGAAAAATAGGTTCAAGAGGGAGACTGAAATGAGTATCAAGAAACTTTTGTTGGTGCTGGCGCTGCTTCTGGTGGGCGTGACGGTGGTTGCTGCACAGCAGGAAATCAGCATCGTTCATTATTACAGCAGCG
>CAIVEA010000612.1 GCA_903904765.1 uncultured Chloroflexota bacterium | reverse complement strand
GCCCGCAACAGCACATGGCGAACGGGTTCGGGAATGTCAGCACGCCACACCTGCGGCGCGACAGGTTCTTCATTCAGATGCTTGTGCATCAGCGCGTAGGGTGTGGTGGCTTCGAAGGGCATTTTGCCCGTGAGCATGTGATAGGTCATCACCGCCAGCGCGTACTGGTCGGTGGCGGGGGTAACACTTTCGCCGCGCCACTGTTCAGGAGCCATATAGCTCGGCGTACCGATGGCGACCCCAGTTCCGGTCAAGCCCGTTGTGGAGTTGACGAGTTTGGCGATCCCGAAGTCCACAAGGAAGGGGCTGCCCTGATCGTCAAACATCACGTTATTGCTTTTGATGTCGCGGTGAATCACACCGCGCGAATGGGCGTAATCCAACGCACTCGCCAGCGCCCGGATGACCTCTGCCGTCTCATTCATGGCGGGCAGTTTGCCAGCCTTGCTGCCTTCCGTCAGGCGTTCCGCCAGTGACCCGCCGGAGAGCAAGCGCATGACCACGAAATACAGGCCACCATACGAGCCGTAGTCGTACACAGGGACGATGTGGGCATGTTCCAGCGCCGCGGCCGTCTGCGCTTCGCGGGTGAAGCGTTCCACAAATTCCGATTGCGCCGCCAGCGTGGGCGGCAGCACCTTCAGCGCCACTTCGCGCCGCAGCCCGGCCTGATAGGCGCGATACACCGCGCCCATCCCGCCCATCCCCAGCAGGCGGCGCACTTCATATTGTCCAAGCGTTTGCCCGGTCAGGTTCTCAATGCTGACGGTGATGGGCACACTGGGCGAGGAATGCGCGACATTCGCCACCTGCCACGCAGCAGTACTTTCCACCATCCGCGCCAGCATGGTCATGGCGGTATCCACATACAGGTCTTTCAGATCGTAAACCTGCACGCCGTCGCGTTCCAGCAGGCGCTTGATGTGCGGCGTGGGTGCTTGCTCCAGCGGCGCGGGCGTGTAGTTCTCCTGAAAGACGGGAATCATCGGCTTTTGCAGCCGATCAGCCTGCTCCACCTCGCGCTGAACCGCCGCGCTGAGAAACGTCCCCTCCGCGATTAAGCAGATGAACACATCAGCTTGCTCGATGGCGCTGCGCGATTCAGCACGCAATCCACCCGCAGCATCCAACCCCTCTACAGTGCGTGCCACACGGAAGCCCCGCGCCTCAAAATCGCGAGCCAAACGATCTGCCAATGATGCGCTGGCAACTAGACGACAACAGAGATAAATGGAGGTCATAGCCGACTCAGTTCATTACTCAATAACGAACAGTATATCGCTCCACAAAAGATGTCGCAATTTAAGGATATTATTCTTTTTCATCCCGCTTGACAGCATTTATATTTTTCATCTACACTCATTATTTAGCCAATCCCTTTAATCGGATTTTAGAAAATTCGGATAGTGGCAGCGGCAGCTTGTTCTTAAATAATGCAGTTCTTGAGGAGTTTGGTGTATGTCTACGTCTCAACGAATTAAGGGAACCGTGAAATGGTTTAGCGCCGAGAAAGGGTATGGCTTCATCACCCCGGAAAACGGTTCCTCGGATGTATTTGTGCATTATAGTGCGATTCAGATGGGAGGATATCGTACCCTCGAAGAAGGATTGCACGTCGAATTTGAAGTGGTTGAAGGGCCGAAAGGTAAACAGGCAGCCAGCGTCACCAAAGCCTAACGCTCTCCGCCTGACCATACAGACCATTGAGATGTTCATAGAGCCTATCTATCCTAAGATAGGCTTTTTGTATTATCCCCGACAGGAGTTTGTCCGAATGGATTTGCAAGCAATCCGCATGACCGCCAGCCAGATCGCACGTGAGGCCGGCGCTGCCCTGATGAAGACCTTCGACCAACCGCACCAAGAAAAGGTGAAGCGCCACGTCACCGATATTGTGACCGAAGGCGACACCGCTTCGGAAGCGGTCATCCTCGCTGGCCTGCGTACCCACTACCCCGATCATCACATCGTTAGCGAAGAAGGTGGCGGTGCGGGCAACGGCAGCGCCCCGGCAGAAACAGCTGACTACTTCTGGTATATTGACCCGCTGGATGGAACGAGCAACTACGCCAGCAACCTGCCGATCTTCAGCGTAAGCATGGGGCTGGCAGATCGCCAGATGCGCCCGCTGGTAGGCGTGGTCTATGACCCGTTCTCGGACGAACTGTATAGTGCGGCGCTGGGACAGGGCAGCACGCTGAATGATCGCCCGATCACCACATCCGCAACACTGGATTTGCAACAGGCCATGCTGTGTTCCGGCTTCCCGTATGACTCCACCAAAATTGATAACAACATGCGTGAATGGGCGGCCTTCACCAAGCGCACACGCGGACTACGACGCTTTGGCTCGGTGGCGCTGGAGATGAGCTATATCGCGGCGGGGCGACTGGATGGCCTATGGGAACAGTGGTTGAACCCTTGGGACATCATGGCGGGCATCCTGCTGGTGCGCGAGGCAGGCGGCACGGTGAGCGATTTCACAGGCGGCGATAGCAGCGTGGTCTATCAGGGGCGGCAGATCGTCGCCAGCAACACCCACCTGCACAATAGTATCGTCGGACTTCTGCAAGAGGTACGCGGCTAACACACAGAAAAGCAGCGCAGGTCTGAGAACGCATGGGGGTTCCCCTAAATGACATGACCTGTGCATTCCCCGTACATTTCCCTCTTATTAGCCTTTGTGTTGAGGGAGATCAGGACGACAGATACAGACGGTTTTTGATGCATTCGACCAAGATATGCGCCGGGAATCAGTAGATTTACGGATTCAACCGATGCAAAATATAAAAGAAAATGACCAAGTAAAATTATCATCCCGTTTCTTATATGAGGCGTTGAATGAGACGGAACGACAAAAGCGATCGGTCTACCCACAACCGCAAAGCTCAGCCGTCCGTCCTCCTCAACACTCACATACGATGGCGCAGTTTACGCAGTGTTCTTAGCCAACTCGAACATACCGAATACCTGCTGCAAGCCGAAATCAGCAGACGGGAGGCTGCCGAACTGGAGTTGGAACGCACACAGGCAGTCATGGCAGGGATTGATCGGACATTCCCTCGCAGTGCGTTCGTTATTTTTGATCGAGACCTGCGCTGCATTTCGGCTCAAGGAACAGAGTTAGGCGTGCTAGGCATTTTGCCCGGTGACGTTCTGGGTAAAACGCTGGATGAACTCAACCGCCCCTATAACGCACTGGCGGATATGCTGGTGCGTTCGGCACTGACCGGTGAGAGCAACCTCCTCAACACTCATTTTCGCGGGCACATCTATGAAATACATGCCACTGCGCTGCGTGATACCACCCAGCAGGTGGAGCGAATCCTCATCATCGCCCAGAATGTCACCCATCTGAAACAAGCCACCCGTGAACAGGCAAAACTGGCCTCGATTGTGGAGCAGGCCAGTATCCCCATTATCACCGAAACGCTGGATGGACTGGTGCAAACGTGGAACGCGGCTGCCGAACGGCTGTACGGCTACCGGGCGGACGAAATCATCGGCAGTTCGAAGCACATCCTCATCCCGCCGGAACGCGCTATGGAATTCGATGTGGTGATGAGTACCCTGCGCGAAGGCAAGCGGCTCGACCAGTTTGACACGGTGCGAATCGCCAAAGATGGGACGCTCATCCCATGTCGGTGTTCCTACGCGCCCATCTATGACGACAGTGGCTGTGTGGTGGGCATCAGCAGCTTTCACTACGACCACCGCCCGCACCTGCAAACAGCGAATGCGCTGGCGGACTGCGAAGAACGCTTCACCCATCTGAATGAACACACCAAAACTGCGTTCTGGATGATTGATCTACACGCCAAACACACCCTGTATGTCAGCCCACAATGTGAAAATATTCTGGGTGTTACCGCGCAGGACATGATGCAGGACATCACTGCTTTCGCGCAGTCGGCGTACTCCGAAGACCGCAAGTTGCTCTATTACATTCAGGAGCAATTAGCCAGCGGAATCGCCTCGCAGGTGAAATACCGGATCATGCAGCCCGATAACACCCTGCGCTGGGTGGATTTACACCTATTCCCGGCACAGAAAACCGGACGTGCAATCGGCATCGCAGTGGACATCACCCAGCAGCAGCAGGTACAGGATAAACTGCGCGAACGCGAACAATTCGTGACGCATGTAGCCGAAACGCTGCCCGACATCCTGTACATCTATGATCTGCGCGAATCTCGGAATGTGTTTGTGAACGACAACATCATGTGCATTCTAGGCTATACACCGGAGCAAACGCAGGCGTTCGGCAACCAGATGCTGGCGAAAACCGTACACCCGGAAGATTTCACACGCCTGCCCGCCCACACAGCGCGGCTGATGGCGCAGGCGGATAAAGATGTTGGCACGTTTGAATACCGCATGCGTCATGCCGATGGCTCATGGCGTTGGCTGTACAGCCGCGAAATGATCTTCCAGCGCGATGCCGCTGGTTTCCCTGTGCAAATCATGGGCATAGCCGAGGACATCACCGAACGCAAGCGAATGGAACGGATCGAGTCCAGCTATCACCTCCAGCAAGAGCAGCAGCAGCGGATGACGACGTTCGTCGTTCAAACCCTACAAGACCTGCGCGACCACCTGACCACCACCCACACATCCCTATATGTGCTGAGCAAAACAGCCAGCTCCCAATCACCGCGCATTCTGGGGATGAAAGACGAGATGAACCAGATCAGCGCCTTGATTGACCAGCTCGAACACATCGCCAAAATAGAAGGCACCACCACCGGACAGCGTGCGCCAACCGATCTGTCCAGCCTGCTGGGTGAAGTCGTGCTGGCGACGGCGGCCAAGTGGAAGAATCGTCCGCATAATGTGCGCGAAATGTATCCCACCAGCGCCATTCTGCTCGTGGCGGATGCCGATCTGTTGATGCAGGCCTTCGCGCAGGTGATGGACAATGCGTTCCGCTACACGGCGGAGCAAGGCACGATCACCATCCGGCTCCACAAGCAAGTGCTGGTGGGAACGGTGGTGGAAATTACGGATACCGGATGTGGCATCTCTCCCCAAACACTGGCTCACCTGCATGACCAGTTCACCACCCCTTCACGCGAATACGCCTATAACGGAACTGGCAGAGGGCTGATTCTGGCGCAGCGCATCATCCGGCTGCATCAGGGGCGCATCCACATCGAGAGCAGCGAAGAACACGGCACCCGGGTGGAAATCTCGTTCCCCGATTAACCGCCCGTGCCGCTGATGACACATGGAATCGACCAGCGCCTTCCGCTATAATCCCCATCATTCCAAACAGTGATAGTCCTCATGGGTGTCCCACATGGCTTTACGAAAAATCATTCAGCCCGACAATCCGGTACTGCGTAAGAAAGCCGTGCGGGTCAATAGCTACGATAAGAAATTCCAAACGCTGGTGGACGATATGATCGAAACGCTCATGGCCGCCCCCGGTGTGGGCTTGGCCGCGCCGCAGGTGGCCATCAGCCAGCGGTTGATTATCGTGCGACTGCCGGATGATGACGACGCGAAAGCCGAGTTTGGCGATGAAGCGGGCAAGCTATACGTGGTCGCCAACCCGGAAATCATCAAGGCCAGCAAAACGATGGTCGAAGGCGTAGAAGGCTGTCTCTCTATCCCCGGCTATGTCGGCCTTGTAGACCGCCACGAGAAGATCACCATAACCGGATTTGACCGGGAAGGTAAGCCGATGCGGATTAAGACCGAGGGTTGGCAAGCGCGGGTGTTCCAGCACGAGATTGACCACCTCGACGGGCGGCTGTACATAGACATCGCCACCGAGGTGTGGAAACCGAGCGAACGCGAGAACGAGGCGAGCGACGACGCGCCAACCGACACCAAAGACTAGGCGTGACTCTCATCCACATAATCGCGGCGCGTGCGGTCTACGATCTCGATCAGCTTGTCGGTCGTATAGGGCAATTGGTGAAGATCGTGCCACAGCGCCGCGAACGCAATCCCCAGCGCATAATCGTAGCGCACACCGGGCGGTTCGTCGCCCATCACCACCATTTTCAAGCCGATCACATCCACGCCGGACTGCGCCAGTAACAGCGTCACGCCCGCCGGATAACGCGCCCAACGCGGCAGCGGACGTTGGGTAGCACTGCGCTTGACTTTGGCGCTTTGCAGGTTGAAGGTCACGCGGCCTTCCAGATCGGCGGCCACCAGCGTAAATTCGCTCTCCCGCGCTTGCGTCGCCGCGATCCACATTTCGCGCCCCGGCGCACGCATCACCCAATCGGGCAAACAATCGGGAAACGCCTGTTGAAAGGCAACCAGCAAGCGCAACGGCGGGTTTGAATGAAGATCGGAGCTATCCACAGAAGACCTCAAGAGGGCGACACTCGGCACACATTCAGTGTAGCACATCACGCGCAGACTGGTCAGAATATCCGTCCCTCTCTATAATGCCAACCAGTTCAGCCGTAAACACGGCTTAGTAGATGTGGTGGTGGTATGGGAAAATGGGCGCTGCTGGGATTTGCGGGGGTTCTGCTGATCGTACTCAGCGTAGGCTGGGTTGCCGCGCAAGACATCGCCGCACCTGCTCCAGCGTGCGCGGCCTCTGCTGAAGCCATCTGGACGGCAGCCAGCGCCGCCTGCATCAGCGGGCCGAGTGGCTACATCTGCAACGGGGGCAGCCCGCCGCTGGCCGACCCCGCCGGGCCGGTTGCCAACGCGCTCAACCCCATCGGTGCGCTGGTGGAGGTGGACGCGGTGAAAGCCGTCCGCACCTCGATCATCACCGCCGAGACAGGGACGGGCGGCCTGCTGTGGATTCGCGTCCCCGCACCCAACGAGTACACCGCGTTGCTAGTGGGCGATGCCGCCACCCGCGACATCACGCCCGATGGCTTCCCCGCGTGGCAGTCCATCCTCGTGCAAACAGCCGAGAGTGTACCGGGTTGCTCTGCCGTCCCACGCAATTCGTACATTGCACAAACCCCACTGAATCAGCCTGTGAATCTGGTCATCAACGGCGTATCTGTCACTCTGAACGGCACACTGCTGGTACAAACGCAAGGTGAAGCCACTGTGTTCGCTGGCCTATCCGGTCAGCACAGCATCTACGCGCTGGGCGTGGAGCAGATTCTGCGTCCGGGGCAGGAAATCGTGGTCAGTTATGCCGGCGGCGCTGTCAGCGCCCCCACCTCGCCCCCCGGCGCGCCGCAACCGCTGGATACCGCGATGGAAGCCAACCTGCCCGTCGCGCTGCTCGATAGGCCGATCATCCTGCCGCAACCCGGTTATGTGACCACCGAAGGACAGGTCAATATGCGCGTCGCGCCCACCACCGATGCTGCGGTGCTGGCGGAAGTCCCCGCCGGACAGGTGTTGAGCGTGTTAGGGCGCGACCCGTCAGGCGACTGGTATCACGTCCGGCTGGACAGCGGCGAAACAGGCTGGATGTTCGCGTCGCTGCTGGCGCGGAACGTGGGCGACATTCAGGCCGTGTATACGTCCACTCCGCTCCCCCCGCAGCGTTACGGCGAAATGGGCAACACCGCCGTCATCGTCGCACCGGCTGGGGCGAACATGCGCCAAGCGCCGGATGTGACCTTCCCGTGGGTACTCACCATCCCCGACAAAGCCAAAGTCACCCTGCTCGCCCGCAGCCCGTACAGCCCGTGGGTGAAAGTGGATTACAACGGCACTGTCGGCTGGCTGGCGCTGATTACCGTGCAAACGCAAGCGGTGATCGAGGCGCTGCCGGTGGATGTGAACGTGCCGCCGCCGCCCGAACCAACGCGGGTTCCGGGTTCGTTCGGCAACGCCTTCCCCGACCCGAACAAACCGGGCGGCTAGGAGTACAAAAGAATAAAAGGGAAATACCGAATATGGGATTATAAATATCCGTAAAATCGCGACACGGTTCTGAGTGTGATGCGTTATACTAAATGAAATACCAAAATTGAATCGCGTTCTCTGGTATCACTATGTTCAGTCGGTTTTCGCGGTTACAAGCATCACACTTCACCTTCGCGGCGCTCATTGAACCCGCCCCCGACTTGACTGACCGCGAAGCTCGTCAGCAATCGCGTCTGCTCCTCATCATTCTGATTACACTGCTCGTCACCAGTGGCATCATTCTGCTCACGCAGGTACTCACCAACCCCGGCGCACTGGACGATTTTGATTTCTGGGCAACCGTCGTCATCTGGTGCATTGGTCTCGGATTATATGTCATCGCCCGCACCGGACACACGCAGATCATCGCCGCCTGCCTGATTTCGATGCTGTTTATCCTAACGACTATCGTCCCCCTCACCGCCGATAGTTTGAACTCGCTGCCGTTCTACGGGGTCATCCCGATCCAGCTCACTGCGATCTTCTTCGCGCCCCGTCGGGTTCTCCAGATCGGTCTTGCTGTCGTCATCGTCCTCACCCTCGGTTATATTCTGAAACCACCCATAGGTGAATTCGCAGCACGCATGGTTATCGAGAGTATTTTGTTCACACTACCCGTAGGTGGTGTGATCTGGACGTTCACATGGCAACGACAAACGGTCGAGCGCATCCGCCGCG
>CAIVEA010000611.1 GCA_903904765.1 uncultured Chloroflexota bacterium | reverse complement strand
CTAGCACGGTTTTTATCACTTTGTGAATAAACCCTTAATGAGCAGAGACGTAAGAGTGGTCTTATCGAAAGGACAACCATGAAGAATAGGTAATGTTATGGTTTGAATGCGTAAATTTTCTCGAAATCCCACTACAATGGCTGTAACCATTTTGCACACAGTCAACCGTTGTGTATTATAGAAGCATACCTGAGTACTCAATTCCGCAAGTTTAATTGAAGGCAAGCGCATGGCAACGCGACGATTTACAGGTGAACTCCCGCCTGACCCGAATGAAAACCAACCCCCTGAACCGCCGGCAGTGCGTCCTCCGATGCCCCCACGCGGCGCTAGTCCCGCGCCGGTAACTCCGGCTGCGTCGTCTACGCCTGTACCCGCATCTGCACCTGTGCCTGCGCCACAGACTGCTCGCCCCGCGCCATCCGCCAGCAACCGCAACGCAGCGCATTTGCCGCGCACGTTGACTCAGGTTCTGAATGAGGCCAATGATCGTGTGATTCAGGGTGATCTGGTGGATTATGTCCCCATGTCTACCGGATTCGACCCACTGGACGGGTTCATCGGTGGCGGCTTACGTAAGACGGAACTGGTGCTGCTCGGTGGCGCTCAGGGCATTGGCAAGACGATTGCTACGCTGCAAATTGCTCGTAACGTGGCGATGCGGCCTGACCAGTACGCTTTCTACCTGTCGTATGAACATACTGAAACCCATCTCATGCACCGTTTGCTGTGCATGGAGAGCGTGAACCCGCCAGAAATTGACCTTAGCCGGGGTATCAAACTGCGCGACCTGTATCAGATTATCGTGGCGGAACGCGCCAAAGGCTTCATGGGGCGTGATCCGGGGGCGGCGGGGTCGCTTCAGGCCATCTTGAAGGAGAACCCCAAAACAGCTCCGGCGCTGGGGCGCATGGCGCGGTATGCGGATCGCATGATTCTGGTGAAGGCCAGCCCCGCCGTGACCACGCTCAAGGCCATCAAAGAGATGACGGCACGCCTGTGCGATGCTACTGGCGGCAATGTGACGGTGTTTGTGGACTATTTGCAGAAGATCGCAGTCTACCCGGAACGCCCCCGCGACGAGAACGACAAGGTGACAATCATCGTCGAAGGGCTGAAGGATATCGCGCTATCGCTGGATGTTCCGGTGTGGTCAATCGTAGCGGCAGACCGCGAAGGCTTGAAAAGTAAGCGCATCCACCTGTTCCATCTGCGCGGCAGCAGCGCATTGGATTACGAGTCCGACATCGCCATCATCATGAATAACAAGTACCACATTCTCTCCAAAGATCATGTGGCCTTCAACCCGTACACCGCCAAGCAGTTCCGCGACTGGGTGGTGTTCACGGTGGAGAAGAACCGCGCTGGACGCGCCATGCAGGATATGGAATTTCAGTTGCACGGGCAGCATTTCGCTTTCGATCCGCGTGGTCAGAAGGTGCAGCAGCAGTTGATTGACGATAAGGTGATCGAGAGCTAAGCCCGATCCCATTCAAAACGCAGTTCAGGGCGCTTGGGTGCGCCCTTTTTATTGGCAGTCATCGAGGGTAGTGCAGTGGCTTTGCAGACGGTTTTCCGCTATCTTGTGGACGCTTTGCGCCAGACCGAGCATGTGCGAAATGTGAAGGTGCTCGATCAAGGGGCGTTGCTGGTGGAAGTATCTCAACCCAGTTTCCGCGAGGAGATTGTGGTGTATTTGCTGGCGGGTGAGTTGTCTGTGGGGTTTATCAAGAAGGCGCTGAACGCCAACACCCAGCGCGATCGGCACACGTTATTCATCGTGTCCTCGGAGTTGCTTTCCGAAGATGGTCACACCGCCCTCATGTCCGACGCGCTGCGCCTCCTGCTGATCGCCTATGGTGGCAAGGTATATACCTACCAGACCCGTGAGGATGGGATTGTCATTGTTCCGGTGATGATCGGCAGCGACAGGCGCTTGCGGGCAGGCGTAGCGGTCAATTTGGCTGATCTCAGCGGGGATTATGCCACCTTCGAGAATAATGTGTATTTGCTCGGCGTGCGGAAGGTGGCTGGATTCACCTCACACAGCGCCGACGCGCATCAATCCACCCCGGTTTATGTGACTAATGACCCGCTGCAAGATTTCTACGATTTGCTCGGCGTGGCGAATAGCGCATCTTTGACCGAAGTGAAACGCGCTTACCGCGTGAAGGCGCGGCAGCATCACCCGGATGCTGACCAGTCCCCCGGCGCGACGGAAAGGATGCAGGCCATCAACGAAGCTTATGCACGCATTCTGGAACGATTAGACGTGTAGGGCGCGTGGCGAAGGGACAGCTTAGCGCCCCTTCGCCCGTTTTACGGTGGTTATTCCTGCACGGGTTCGCGCAGTTTGAGGAAGTTCAGTTTGGACAGTTCACGTACCTGCTGTTCGGCGCGGTAGCTGCTGCGAACCAGCGGCCCACTTTCTACCCATTTGAAGCCCAGTTCGAGGCCAATCGCTTGCAGACGGTCAAATTCTTCCGGCGTGTAGAAACGCTCGACGGGAAGGTGCTGCTTGCTCGGCTGGAGATACTGCCCGATGGTGAGGATATCCAGCTTCAGGCCAGCCAGATCGTGCATGACTTCTACCACTTCATCGAAGGTTTCGCCGAGGCCGAGCATGATTCCGCTTTTGGTGAGTACCAGAGGATCCATGTGCTTCGCGTTGCCGAGCGTTTTCATGGCCCATTCGTATTTGTCCTGCGGTTGCACCTTCTTGAACAGGCGCGGCACGGTTTCAACATTGTGGTTCAGGATTTCCGGTTGTGCGTCCATCACAATCTTCAAAGCGGTTTCGCTGCCCTTGAAATCAGGGATTAGTACTTCGATGCTGCATCCCGGTTGAAGCTGGCGCACGCGCTTGATGACCATTGCGAAAATGGGCGCGCCGCCATCAGCACGCTCGTCACGGTTGACGCTGGTGATGACCACATGCTTCAGGCCGAGCGCCCGCACCGACTCTGCTACGCGGTTTGGTTCTTGCCAGTCGAGGGGGCTAGGGCGACCCGTTTTGATGTCGCAAAAGCGGCAGGAACGGGTGCAGGTGTCGCCCATCATCAGGAAGGTGGCGGTACGCCGCCCCCAGCATTCACCGATGTTCGGGCACTGGGCTTCTTCGCAGACCGTGTGCAGCGTTTGATTACGCATCAAGCTGCGGACTTCTTCATAGGTGTTGCCAGCCGGGGCACGCACTTTAATCCACGGTGGACGGCGGCGCGGATGGTCAGGGTCAGGCTGCCACCCTTCGCTGGTGGTAGTCGGGATGGCGTTCGGATCAATCAAATCACTCACGACGTTTTCCTTGCTCTTTTACCGCTGGAATACTTCGATTATAGCGGATGCGGTTTAGCGAGTCATGAACTCCAATTCGGACGCGGCGGCGTTAGTCTGCCTTACAACAACCGACCATAACCAGCGGATGAGCAGTTCGCGCACGAGGTACAGTGTCGCCAAGCGCAGCAGTGCCAGCAAAATCGTATTGTAGGGCGCGGGTATTGCGCCGAGTAGGGCGGGGATCAGCGTGAAGCCGATCAGCACGATGACCACATAAGCCGCTACCTGAAGCAGCAGGTAACTGAGCAGCGCCCCCATTGAAGCGTCTAGGCGACGCGGCGCGAAGGTGGACAATCCCATGCCGACGAGCAGCCCGATGACGATGGATTGCAGATGGTCAATGTAAATGGCGGCGACCATCGTCACTACATACAGCACCATGATGGCTTCGTTGACATTCGGGGCGTAGTCGGTGGTCAGGATGGGTTCGGCAAGGCTGGTGAGCGCCAGCAAAATCGTGAGCATAAACGCCAGTCGCAAAATCCATGCCCCCACCGATTGAATCTGTGACAGCGATTCGTGACGGTGTAAATAGGCGCTCATGATGGCGCGGCTGACCCCGAACGCGCCGTCCGGGGCGAGTGCGAGCAGATCGAAACGGCCTGTTTCGCGCTCCACCGCAATTGCGCTGGCAATCTGCATCGCCCAGCGCAGCCCGTACACCGTACTCAAGAATAGCAGGGCGGGCAGCAGCAGCAGAGGCGCAACCAGCACCACCACGCAACTGAGCGAAGCCGCCATCGGGGAAGCGGGGCGGCCAATGATTTGCTGATACAGGGGATGCGCGAAAGGCGGCTTCCGCAGCGCCCGCCATAGTGTCCATGTGAGCATCAGGATTCGGTCTCCGCGTTAGGGCGGATAGCCCCATGCAATCGGGTTTGCGCCGCCCAGCGCCGGGTAGATGCCCTCGCTCAACTGTGTGAATACCCCGCTTTCGACATCCAGCGCCAGCAGCAGGTAGCCTTTGTCGTCACCGGGGACATTGCCGCCGAACGCGATTTGCTTGCTATCCGGCGACCAGATCAAGCGCGGCGGGTTGGGCGTGTGTTCGTTGGTGGCGAAACCGCAGTATGAGCGCACTTCGCCCGTCGCCACCGACAGCACATGGATGACTGCCACGCCCGTATTGGCTTCCGGGTTAATTCCCGTCAACTCAATTACCCAGAAGGCGATCTGGCTACTGTCCGGCGACCAGCTTAGTTCGGTGCTGGTGCGCCCGTTGATGCGTACCGCGCCGTATTGACTGGTGAGGTCAGTCCACTGCACGATGCCCCTCGGTGAACCGGGTTGAATGCCGTAGAGTTCGCCGCCCGCGAGTCCGGCCATCGGGTTAAACGCGCCCATTCCGGTGAAGGCCAGCCATTGACCATCGGGTGACCAGTTGGCGGCATCAAAATAGGGTTTATCGAGGCCGAGGTCGGTGCCGTTGCTGGCGACCCCTTGTTCGTTGCGGTTGGTGAGGTCAATCAGTGTGCGACCAAAATAGTCGCCGCGCTGGTCAATCATCAGCCCCCAGTGACCACCCGGTTGCACCGACATCACATTTCGCACATCCAGATCGGTGCGGGTGTCCTCGTGTTCGGGGCGCAGGTAAGCGGATTTGCCCGGTGTCCACACCAGCAACGTGTCGGCTGACCACCACTCCAGATCGGCGGCGTAATCTACCAGTTGCGTGCGCTCGGTGCCGTCCAGCCGCATCTTGGCGTAGGCATTAGTTTGCGAGTCCACATAGGTGATCCAGCGTGAATCGCGGGAGAGGCGACAATTGCTCCCGCAGGGGTTGGTATCCGGCAGCGGGTAGCGGCGGTTGGTGTCAATGTTGTAAACCCATATACTGCCCTTATCGAAGGCCGCCAGAATGATTCCCCCCGGCCGGTAAGACTGTCCGCGTGGCTGAATGCCCACACCCGGACAGACCTGCGTGACCGCGCTGGCGGCCTGTGCCGGGGCGAGGCAACAAATACACATCAACAGTACCACTACACCAATCGGCCAGATGGGTTTGGGTATCCGCTGCATGAGTGATGCACTCTCGCTGGTATCGAACGCTGCGTGAGCATACCACGAAATTGCGCCCATCCCACGTTATCAGATGACTCGTTTCGTCATAAAGAATGTTATAATGAGGTAGAGATGGCAATCGCGTTGGAAGATGCTATAAACATATTAGCGAAAATTGCGGTAGCTTTGTACTGTTTGTGTTCGCAGCATGCTATACTGTGAAAAATGTTGGTGGCAGTCTGGTGCGGAGGCGGTGAATGACCAAATGCCCTTCATACGCACACCAACCGTTGGATGATGCGGAAGCGGGTGATTCGAGCGAATCGCTTGAACCTGCCAGCCCTACGGCGACGACTTCGATGCCCG
>CAIVEA010000610.1 GCA_903904765.1 uncultured Chloroflexota bacterium | reverse complement strand
ACACCGTGCGCGGCCTGACAATGGTCGAACCGCGCCAACTGGAATTGATGCACTCTTACGCGGCCAGCCCGTGGAAAATTCTGCGGGCGCTGCGGATACCGAACGCGCTGCCGTACATTCTGAGCGCGATGCGCGTGGCGAGCGCCCTGAGCGTGATCGGCGCAGTGGTGGCCGAGTTCTTCGGCGGGCCGCGTGCCACGATTGGCGTGTATATCACGCAGGAAGCCGCTGGCTTCAACTTCGCCCGCGCATGGACGGGCATTATCATGGCTTCGATCATCGGCATCTCGTTCTATGTGGCGGTGATCGTGGCGGAACGCTGGTTGATGCCGTGGCACAGTTCGCTGCGGCGCAAGGGGTAGGCGCTCTGACGAGATGGAGCGCCGGGGAATGGGGTTCTACTGCGGCTGGTCGAGAGGAAGCCGCTGGATGAACGACTGTAAATTTCGTGGGTTATTTGGAGGGAAAAGCATGCGTAAGAAGTCTTTCGTGGCCGTGTTGCTGATGGTCGCGCTCCTCGGTGTGATCGCCGGGGGCAGCGTGTCGGCTCAGAGCGACCTGATTCCGGTTCGCTTACAGCTTCAGTGGGTGGTTCAGTCGCAGTTCGCGGGTTACTTCGCGGCTGTGGCCAAGGGATTCTATGCGGAACAGGGTCTGGATGTGACCATCCTCGAAGGCGCGGTGGAAATCGTGCCGCAGCAGGTGGTTGCCTCGGACGGTGCAGAATTCGGTATCGCGTGGGTGCCGAAAGTGCTGGCCTCCCGCGAAGCCGGTGCCGATCTGGTGAACATCGCGCAGGTGTTCCAGCGCAGCGGTACGCTCGAAGTCTCGTTTGTGGATGCGGGCATCGAGAGCGTGGCGGATCTGGGCGGCAAGAAGGTCGGTACGTGGGGCTTCGGCAACGAACATGAACTGTTCGCGGCGCTGCGTGGCGAAGGTCTCGACCCGAACAACACCGACGATGTGACCATTGTTCAGCAGCCGTTCGATATGTCGCTGCTGCTGAATGGCGAAGTGGACGCGGCGGAAGCCATGACCTACAACGAATACGCGCAGGTTCTGGAAGCGGTCAACCCGGACACGGGCGAACTGTACAAGCCGGAAGACCTGAACGTGATTAACTTCAACGATGTGGGCACGGCGATGCTTCAGGATCACATTTTCGCCCGCGAAGCGTGGCTGGCCGGCGAAACCAACGGCGTTCCGAACACCGAAATCGCCACCAAGTTCATCCATGCCTCGCTACAAGGCTGGGCGTTCTGCCGTGACAGTGCCGATGAATGCGTCCAGATCGTGCTGGACAACGGCCCGACGCTGGGCGAAAGCCACATGCGCTGGATGCTGAACGAAATCAATAAGCTGGTTTGGCCGTCGCCTGCCGGTGTGGGTGTGATGGACGAAGAGCTGTGGGATCAGACCGTGTCGGTGGCTCTGGATGGTCAGGTCATCACCGCTGAACCGACCGAAGGTGCGTACCGCAGCGATCTGGCGCAGGCTGCCGTTGACGGTCTGAAGGCCGAAGGCGTGGACGTGACCGGCGAAAGCTGGACTCCGGTGGAAGTGACTTT
>CAIVEA010000609.1 GCA_903904765.1 uncultured Chloroflexota bacterium | reverse complement strand
GGTCATGGTGGGTTGGTCTTTCTGTGCGGATAAATGTGCGCGATTTTACCGCGTTTGAATCTCCTGCCAACAAGAACCCGTCTCGATTTGCGTTATACTGAGGAACGCATATCGTGGAGGTGCTTGTGCGCGTTCCCGCCCTGTCTGTGACCGTGCTGCTGGCGGCGCTGCTGGCGTTCGGCTCTGAAATTCTGGTGTGGCAGAACCCGTTAGGCCGTGCGCCGCTGGACTGGCTACCGCTGGCGGTGGGCTATCTGGCGCTGGCGGCGCTGGCGCTGGACTTCATCGCCCGTTACCGCATCCGTGACCTGTTCGGCCTGCTCACGCTGTCCGGCCTCATCAGTCTGACCGGGGCGCTGTGCCTGCATCCCGATACAGCCTTCGCCGATCTGCCGCGCACGCTGGCGACACGGGTGATGGGCGCTCATGCGCTGCTGGCGGCGGAAATGCTCGGCCTGTTCCTCGTCCTCACAGGGGGCGGCGAACGACTGCGCGGGCGGCTGTGGTGGGGCTGTGTGGTGGTCGGGCTGGCGTGGGGCGTGTGGGCTGCCCCTTGGTCAGCCGAAGAAGGTTACGCGCCCGTCACCTTGCCAACGCTGCTGCTGTGGGGCGCGGGCGGCGTGGTGCTGCTGGCGGTTCTGCTACGCTGGGCAACGCACTCCCGCGTGACGCTGGATGATTTGCGCCTGCCGCGTCTGGGGCTGCTGGCGGCGGTGGCGGTGCTGGGTGCGCTGCTGGCGGCGCACATCCTGCGTGGGGCGCTGGCGAACGAGCCGTTATTTTTCACGGCGCTGCTGTGGACGCTGTGCTGGGCGATTTTGTGGTATCGCGGGCGAGAGAAGGGTGACACGCTGCTGGATGGCCGCTTACCGCCGCAGCCGCCGCCCGCCGGATTGCTCATCCGGGCGGGGGCGCTGTTCTTCGGTGTGGCGATCTTCGGCTACAACCTGCCGGCTTTCGATGTGGGCGGCGTGACTCCGTTCCGCTTCATCGGGCTAGGCTTCACCGCTTACGGGCTGGCATGGCTGCCGGGGGTGTCCTTAGTGCTGGGCGTGGGCGGCTATTTGCGCCAGATCAGCGCCCAGAAGTTGTGAGTACGTCAGGCTTCTATCGCAGCGCGGATGCTGTGCGCTTGCGGCAGATGCGAAACTTCGTGCCGCGCAAAATACGTCACCTGCGCCAGCACCGTTTGCTGACCGAATTCACTGTGCCAGCCGCTGCGCCACCAATCGGCAGGCGGTAGCGCCCGTAGCCGTTCCAGCAATATCTCCCGCGAGGCGCGGTAGCGTTCCAGAATATCGCCCACCGAGGCGCTTTCGGAGGGCAGCGCCCACACCGCCAGCCCCTTCAACGTGGGATTATCCTCGGTGAGCAGTTTATCCACCCGCGCCGCCAGTAATTCCTGTGCGAACAGCCAGTGGTTGAGCAGTTCGCGCATTGACCATTCGCCTGCCGCCGGACTGATTTCCATCTGGTCGGCGCTCAGACCGCCCAGCGAAGCCTGCACCGTTTCCGCGCCAGCTTCCAGCGCGGCGATGGCCTCCGCCGGAGTCAGCGGGTCGAGATACCAGATGGGCGCGAATTGCCGCAGCCCCAAACGGTGTTCGCCCATCGCGGTCAGCGGTGGCGGGTCGCCCAGATAGATGTCGCCCGTGTTGCGGCTGACGTACACATCGGGGATGTCGGCGTGGCTGATGGGCTGGTTGGCGTGCAGGCTGGCACGGCCTTTGATGAGCGCCTCCAGCACGGCGGGCGGTGTTCCCATGTCGGTCAATTCGGCTTGCAGCGCCTCCAATGCGCTCTCCAGCGCCGCGCCGCGTGGGATGTCGTCGCCCGCTGCCTGCACTTCGGCGCGATAGGCCAGCGCCCACAGCAGCTTGGCGAGTCCGTGAAAACCACCTGCTTCTGCGCCTCTGGCCGCGCGCATCAGATTGAGTACATGCTGGTAAGCCAGTGTGTCCGCCATTGTTCCCCCCTCCTGTCGAATCGTGCGTTTGAGTCCGGTCAATTCGGCCTGAAGCTGGCTCAGGCGGTCTAGGCTGGCGAGGATCGCCTCCAGTTTGTCGGCAACGGCTTTCGGGTCGGTCATGCTTATGCGTCCGCGTTGACCACCAGTTCATCGGCGATAGATTGGTATACCTGCCGGATGAGCATCGGGTCGGCGGTCAGCGCATCGGCATAGTTGATGGCGACCTGCGTGAGCATCAGCGCGGGTTGCTCCGCGCACTGTCCGCTGCCGCTGACCTGCTGTGCCACGCCGAAGGCTTTCTCGGCGGTCAGGCCGATCTGTGCGATCTCCATACCGTTCCAGTCCACGCGGCGCAGGAAGGTGTCGGTGAGCAGAAAGGCACAGGGCGCTTCTGCGATGGTCATTACGCTCACATTGTCCGAGATGGTCTGGTAAATCTCGGCGACATCGTTGCCGCTGTAGCCGCTTTCGATCACCGTCAGCAGGGTGCGCGTCAGTTCCAGCGGGATTTCGGCACAGCCCACTTCGCTGCCCAAGCGCCGGAAGGCTTTGTAGACCTGCGTCACCACATGGGCGGCATCCATTGGTTGCAAATCGCCAATACCCGCACCGTTTGCCAGCTTCCAACTCGCCAGATACACATCCGCCAGTTCCGCGCCGCAGTCGGTGGGCTGCTGTGCCGCCGCCGCGCTCACGCCGAACATCAGCCCGAAAACCATCAGGAGTCCCACGATACCGCGTTTCAACATGCTATTTACTCCACAGGCCATGCTGCACTGATTAAACCGCAAACCGGACGCGGTGGCTATGAACACAAAGCGAATGTTCATCTTCAAGCGGGGTTTGTGATAAGATGACCGCCATGAAACCTTCTCCTGATGTCCCACCGAACTATCATTTTCTGGTGTTCTCGCCGTCGCTGGGCGGCGAATGGTTCTTCGATGCGGCCCGCGCCTATTTTGAACGCTTCCGCCCGATTGTGGCGAACGATCTGGAACTGGCGCGGCTGATCCCGCCCGAACTGACGATGATCGTTACCGTCATCACCCGCCGCGATTTGGCTTCACAATGGGGCGTAACGGTGGCGCAGGCGCTGCCAGAGGCGCTGTTTGACCCGCTGGTGTTCGACTCGTTCGATGAGATGAAAGCCGCGCTCAACCAGCGCGCGCAGACCAATCAACCGTATGGTGTGCCACTGCTGGCTACTGCCACGCCCGCCTTCTTGCTCAGTCCCACGCCGGGGGCATTGATCGGCGGGCCAGCGCCCAGCCGCACACCCGGCGGGTTCATCACCCAGACCCCCACGCCGGACGGCTTCACCGCCCCCACGCCCACGCCGCGCCCGCCGCTGCCGACGGCCACGCCTGCCGCGCCGCCGGACGGAACAGAGCCGCCACCCGGGTTGGGGGG
>CAIVEA010000608.1 GCA_903904765.1 uncultured Chloroflexota bacterium | reverse complement strand
GGTGGACTCAGCACCAGTTCCGGGTGTTCGGCGCGGGCGCGCAGCAGGTCGAGTACGAGGTCGCCAAGCGTTTGTTCAAGGTGGGGCAAGTGTGGAAGGGGCATCATCGGTTTAAGGGGCAATCTTGTGTACATTACGACAAGCATAGCACAGGCGCGAAACGACTTCCAATGCGGGGGAATACTCGCCCGGTTGGGTTATTCCGCACGCAGCGCCCTGCTCGTCACCAGCCGCCCAAGTCGGTAGGCGGGGTAGATGCCCGCTGCGAGGGAGGCCAGCACCGCCACCGCAAACGCCTGCACAAATTGCGCGGGTTGCATCTGAAGCTGCATCGTCCAGCCGAAGGAGCGCACGTTGATGACGGTAATGAGCACCAGCGCCAGCGCCACGCCAATCGGCAGCGCCAGCGTCCCCGCCGTGAAGCCCATCAACCCGGTTTGCAGCAGCGTGTAGCGCCACAACTGCCCCGGAGTCATGCCGGTGGCACGCATCACGCCGTACTGCCGCGTCTGCTCCAACTGGAGCGACATGAGGGCGCTGAGGACACCGATGAAAGCTACGATGGTTGCCAGCAGTTGCAGCGCAATGGTGATGGAGAAGGCACGCTCGAACACCTCGAACACGCCCGCCCGCAGATCGGCATAGCTTTGCACGCGCAGATCGTTGTCGCGCAGCGTGTCGGTTTGCAGGCGGTCAATCACGGCGCGCACGTCCGCCCCCGCTTCGAGGAACAGCCCCACGCTGGTGATATACGGGTCATCGAAGAAGCGGCGGTAGACAGCATCTGCCATCATGACCGCGCCCTGATCGGTGGAATAGTCGTAGTACACGCCGATGATGGTAAAGGTCTGTAGGCCGTGATCGGTCATCAGGCGCAGGTGGTTGTTCTCCGGCGTGATGCCCCGACGGAAGGCGAATGGTTCACTGACGGCGATATTGCCCGCCATCAGCGCCGACCAGTAATCGCCCGCCGGCGCGGCGTTCCACACGAAGCTGCGCTGCCCTTCGGACGTATCTATATCGAATGCCGACAGGTTGGCGGGCGGCAGATCGGGATAATCCGGCGCAATCGCCTTCACCGAACGCACGGTGGAGGTTCGCGCCACCCCCGGCACGGTTGCCAGCGATGCGACAATGGCGGGATCGGTATCGGCCTGTGCGCTGGTCACGTCCAGCAGCGGCGGTGAGATGTAGATGTCCGCGCCGAGGGTGGTATCCAGCCAGTTCGCCACCGTATTGCGGAAGCTGCCGATCATCACACTCACACCGACGATCACGCTCACCGCAATGGTCAGCGCGGCGACGGCAATCGAGGTGCGGCTGAGGGAACGGGTGACGGCGCGGGGAGCCATGCGCCCGACCACCCCCATCAGGCGATCCGTCAGCGGGGCAGCGAGGCGCATCAGCACCAGCAGCGCCAGCGGCGTGAACAGGGCGCTGCCGATCACGATGCAGAACAGCGCCCCGAAGCTGATGAACACGCTATCGGTGGGCAGGCGCATCAGCAGCAGGCCGAGCAGGTTGGCGGCGACTCCGGTGGCGGTCATCAGCGGGACGAGCCGCCGCGCCCGCTGTTCCACATCCGAACGGCGCAGCGTGCCGGCCGGCGGGGTGCGCGTGGCTTCCCACGAGGGGATGAGCGCGGCGGCAAGGCTGGCCGCCAGCCCGATGAGTGCCCCTTTGAACAGGGTGAAGGGTGCGACGGTCACGCTCTGCACATTGATGGTGAAATACAGGTCGCTGATGGTCTGCGAGACGAGGCCGACGGAAGCGCGTCCGAAGATCACGCCCACCGCCAGACCGAGTACCGTGCCGATCACACCCAGCAGCAGCGCCTCGCCCAAGATCAGCGTGAAAATCTGCTCACGGGTCGCGCCCAGCGCCCGCAGCACGCCGATCAACGGGCGGCGCTGGATGACGCTGAAGGTAACGGTGTTGTAGATGAGGAACACCCCCACTACCAGCGCCAGCAGACTGAGCGCCTGCAAATTCAATTCAAAGGCGGCGGTCATCTGGTTGATGGCGCTGTTGGCGGCATTGGGCGTGGTGAGCGTCGCGCCGTCCGGCAGGCTGGCGATGAGGGCGGCGGTGTCGTAATCGGGCGGCAAAATCAGGTCAATGCGGCTGATGCGCCCCGGCGTACCGGCAATCTCCTGCGCGGTGGCGATGTCGGTCAGGAGCAAGTTGTCGAGCGCCTGTGCGCTGGCGCGGTCAGTGGCGGCGAGGATGCCCACAATCCGCAGGCTGGTACGCTGGTCACGGCTTTGCAGCACCAGCGAGTCGCCAGCTTTCAGCCCCCAGCGTTCCGCGAAGGTGGTGCTGATGAGGGCGGTGTTCGGTTCAGCGATGAAGGCGTTGAGCGCATCGGCGGCGTTCGCGCTTTCGCTCTGCACGCTGACATCGGTCAAATAGCTGCGGAAAGGTGGCTCTGCAAAGGGGTCTACTCCCAGCAGGCGCAGCGGTTGCCCGCCCAGTTCCGGGGCGCGGACGTACTGCTCGATGACCGGGGCGCTGTCACGCAGGCCGCGTTGGAGGCGTAGGTCGCGGTACAGGCTGGTGGGCAACCCGCCCGGCCCGCCGATGATCTGGTGGGTGGCTTTGCCGGCGATGCTCTCTGCGCTGAGGTTGAAAGCGCGGCTGGAGGAGGCGTTGGCGATGTCTAGGGCGATCATCATAGCCACGCCCAGCGCCACGCCGACCACGAACAGGATGCTTTGCAACAGACGACGGCTGACCGAACGACGTGCCAACCGGAGGAGAATCGTATTCACGCGCACACCTTCCGCACACCTGAAAGCGGACAATTGCCCCTTGTGCGCTCCATCATACAACGTCTGCCCCATCGGGCGGGCAGACGTTCATAGGATGTTTAGATTCGGTGCTATTTGTTCTCCAGCAGGCGCTTGCGGCGGGCTTCCAGTGCCGACTGCACATTGCTGGCGGTGGGGGCTTTGGCCTGCTGCATCATC
>CAIVEA010000607.1 GCA_903904765.1 uncultured Chloroflexota bacterium | reverse complement strand
CTTTCAGGAAGAAGCTGCCAAAGCGCGTGTGGTGTTGCTCCATCCCCGCAGCCGCTATCGTTCCGTGCTGGTCGCTCGCCTGATTGAGGAAATGAAACCCAATGTAGTCTACTACGCCATGGGGCCGGATGATATTAACCTCGAATCATTCATCTCTGGCATGATGCACGACCTATCCAGTCAGCATCCCGCCTTTGGTCGTCATTTGAACATCCTGCCGCAAAACGCCTTCACCAACCCGGATACGCTGGTCAAAGCCTTCGTAGATGATTTGAGCGAAATTACATCTGAACCGTTTCTGTTCATCCTCGATGAATATGACCGCAGCGACAGCGCAGACGATATTCAGGTCTTTATCGAAAAACTGACGGCAAAGCTGCCGGATAACTGCCGGATGGTCATCAACAGCCGTTCGCTGCCGCGTCTCTCGTGGATTTCCCTAGTCGCGCAAAAACGTGCTGTCCTGTTGGAAGACCAAGAGATCATCAAGACCAACTTCCACGACAGCAGCACACAGGGCAAAACCAGCCTCGAAGTTTTCGCCCTCGGCCCCGGTCACGTCCTGCTCGAAGGGCAACCCATCAACACATGGGAAGGCCATCTGCCGCGTTTGCTGTTCTTCTTCTCGTTGGATCGGCCCATCGTAACCCGTTCCGAAATCTGCCACGCTTTCTGGCCGGATTTGGATAGTGAGCAAGCGGTCAACGTTTTCCATGTCACCAAGCGCCGCTTGCACAAAGCACTGAACATGGATGTACTGGTACACGAAGGCGGTTACTACCGCGTAAACCCCGAACTCGCCCTGCGCTACGATGTGATGGATTTTGTCAGCGCCCTCATGGAAGGCCGCGACGAAAACAATCCCAACCCCGTCACCGCATGGCAAAAAGCGATTGATTTATACCGTGGGCCATTCCTTCAGGGGCATACCGACGAATGGATTAAACAACGCCGTGTGGATTTTCAGGCGGGCTACCTCGAAGCCCTCAGCCAGATGGCGCATGTGCGCCTGAACGAAGGCCGCTACGAACACGCCCTCAGCTTGCTCCAACGCGCTTTGAGCGAAGACCCCAGCCGCGAAAGCCTGCACCGCGATGTGATGAACACCTACGCCCGTCTGGGTCGCCGCAGTGAAGCCGCCGCCCACTACCAGCGGTTGAGCGACGATCTCAAGAAACACGGTCGCCAACCAGAGGCCGCCACCCAGAGCCTCTATGCAGAAATCCTCGCTCAGTAAATGAAAAAGCACCCGCCGGATATATCGGCGGGTGCTTTTTACGCCCCCGGAGGGATTCGAACCCCCGGCCAACGGTTTAGAAGACCGCTGCTCTATCCCCTGAGCTACGGGGGCAAGAACTATGATTCTAAAGCGGCGGTGAATCACTGTCAAGCATTAGCCGAATAAATCGAACACTTGATCTTACAACACACGAACAAGTCTTGTGATTCAGCCGAAAATACGCTATACTTTCTAAAGTGAATCACAGGAAACTTCTCTCACAGACTCACTCATTCGGTACGAAGGAGACACAATGGCGGATCGAGATACCTCGCCCGTCCGTCAACAAACGGATGCCGACATTCGCGCCCTTGACCCGATGGATCACGTCCGGTTACGTCCGGGCATGTATGTCGGCGGCGTGGATGCAAAGGCGCTGCACCATCTGGTGTATGAAGTTGTAGACAATGCGGTGGACGAAGCCCTCGCTGGGCGCTGCGATCATATCGTCGTCACGCTGCACAACGATAGTTATGTGTCCGTCTCCGATAACGGCGGCGGCATTCCGGTTGGCCTCAATCAGGACACAGGCCGTCCCACGCTGGAAGTTGTCATGACCCGCATCGGCGCAGGTGGCAAGTTCGGCAGCGGCGCATACAAGGTCAGCGGCGGCTTGCACGGTGTCGGCGT
>CAIVEA010000606.1 GCA_903904765.1 uncultured Chloroflexota bacterium | reverse complement strand
GTATGGGCTATTGGCACGGCGAAAATCGGTTACGAACGGCCGATGGACGGCTGATTGATGTAGACCAAACGCTGTTCCCCATCTGCGATGAACACGGCACGCCCATTCAGCTTGCCACCATCATGACCGACATCACCGAGCGCAAGAAGAATCAAGATGCGCTGCGACAGAGCGAAGCCTATTTACGCTCCCTCGTCGAATCGCAAACCACTTTCTGCATCCGCGTCAACCTACAGGGTGAATTGACCTATTGCAACCAGCGTTACCGCGACGAATTCGGTTGGGTAGCGTCCGAACTGCTGGGCAGCAAGCCATCCCAACGGGTACAAGAGGATGACCGCGTGCATGCGCTGGAAGCGATTGAGGTCGCCCGCCACAACCCCGGACAGCCCACCCGTGCCGAAGCCCGGCACGAAACCGCTGACGGCGGATGGACGTGGATTCTATGGGAATATATCGCCATCACCGACAAGGCCGGGAAAACCTACGAACTTCAGTGTATGGGCTTCGACATCAACAAACAAAAGCAGGCCGAAGCCGAACTACAAGCCGCCAACGAGCAGTTGGAACAGCGCGTGCGCGAACGCACTTCCGAACTGGAAAGGGTCAAGAATCGTATCGAGGCCATTTTCAATCACAGTGGCGACGGCATCCTCATGCTGAACCTGAACGAAGGTATTCAACAGGCCAATCACACCTTCGAGCAGATTTTCGGTCATTCCGAAGCAGACTATCTCGGCAAACCATTGTCGGCGTATTTCGCGCCCGAAGATGCTACGCAGATCGAAACGACCATTCAGCAGGTGGCCGAATCGCACCAGATGCAACAGATCGAAACCCGCATCCAGCGTGAGACCGACCTGATGCACGTCGAACTCAACATCGCGCCCATCAACCGTTCAGCAAATGCAGTGCAAAATCTGGTGTGCATCATCCATGACATCACTCAGCGCAAACAGGCCGAGAACGCGCTCCAGCAGTATTCTGCCGAAATCACCGACCTCTACGACAACGCGCCAACAGGCTACCACACCGTCAATGCAGAAGGGGTCATCACGCGGATGAACGCCACCGATTTGAAGTGGTTGGGCTACACGGCGCAAGAAGTGATCGGCAAGATGCGTTTGATGGATCTACTCACGCCTCATAGCCGCAATCTGATGCACGAGGCCTATCCCGCCTTTCAAGCGCAGGGCTGGCTGAAAGACCTCGAACTGGAATTTCAGCGCAAAGATGGCACTACCTTCCCGGCGGCCATCAATTCCACAATGCTTTACGACAGCAGCGGCAAAGTCCTGCAAACCCGTTCCACGCTGACGGATATTACCGAGCGCAAAGCCATCGAGGATGCGCTGCGCGAGAGCGAATCGCGCTACCGCACCCTCATCATGACCATGTCCGAAGGGATTGTGCTGCACACCCGCGAAGGCGCAATCCCCACCTATAACGCGGCAGCGCAGCGCATCACAGGTCTGACCGCCGACCAGATGCAAGACCTTACACCGCTTGATCCGGGATGGTACATGGTTCATGAGGATGGAACGCCTTATCCGCCCCACACCAACCCGTCCACCATCGCGCTCCAGAGTGGCGAACCGCAGTTGAATCAGGTCATGGGAGTTCATCTGCCGGATGACCGCATGAACTGGGTGCTGGTCAACGCGCAACCATTGTTCAAGCCCGACGAAACCGAAGCCTATGCCGTCGTCACCACCTACACCGACATCACCCAGCGCAAACAGGCGGAGGAGGCGCTGCGCCTGAGCGAACAACGGTTGTTGATGATCCTGCAAGGCACGCTGGCCGGCACATGGGAATGGAACATCCCCGCCAACAACATCATTTTGAATGATCGCTGGGCAGAGATGGTCGGCTATACACTGGATGAAATCACTCCCGTCACCAGCCAGACGTGGCATAGGCTCGTCCACCCGGATGATATTCCAACGGTCAAGCAGCAGATGAAGAAGCTTTTCAGCCGCGAAATCACCTATTTTGATATCGAAATGCGGATGCAACACAAGAAAGGTCACTGGGTCTGGGTGTGGAATCGCGGCAAGGTGGCAGAATGGACAACCGAAGGAAAACCGCTGCGTATGATGGGCATCCAACTCGACATCAGCCAGCGCAAACAAGCCGAGAATGCCGTTGCCGAAGAACGCAATCTGCTCCGTACCGTCATTGACGCAGTGCCCGATTTCATCTACGTCAAAGACCTCCAGCACCGCATGATGCTGAACAACAAAGCACATGCCCAATCCGTCGGAGCCACGCCCACCAAGACAGTAGGCAAAACCGATTATGATCTGTTCCCGCACGAACTGGCGGAAAAATTCTATCAGGATGAACAACGGTTGCTCGAAACTGGCGTGCCGATTATCAACCTCGAAGAAAAATCCATCGGGGCGGATGGCCACGACATCTGGGCGCTGACGACCAAGATGCCGCTGCGAAACCTGCAAGGCCAGTTAATCGGGCTGGTGGGCATCACTCACGATGTGACCGAGATTCGCTCGAATCAGGAGGCGCTGCGCCGCAGCGAAAAGCAACTACGCGAGTCCCAGCGGATGCTGCAAGTGGTACTGGATACCATTCCGGTGCGCGTGTTCTGGAAAGACCGCGATTCAGTTTATCTGGGTTGCAATCGCCTCTTCGCACAAGATGCTGGACTGAGCGATAACAACCAGATTGTGGGCAAGCAGGATGGCGAATTGCCGTGGGGACAGAAGGAAGCTGCCGCCTACCGTGCGGATGATCTCGCGGTGATCGACACAGGCATCGCCCGCCTGAACTACGAGGAAACGCAAAGCGATCTCGAAGGCAACATCATTATGCTGCAAACTAGTAAGATGCCGCTGCGGAACGCCGATAACGAGATCATCGGCGTGCTGGGAATGTACATGGACATCACCGAACGCAAGCGGGCGGAAGCTGATCTTCTCGCCCTCTCACGCCGCCTGCAACTGGCGACCCGCACGGGCA
This sequence comes from uncultured Chloroflexota bacterium, assembly GCA_903904765.1. The sequence continues at coordinate 5,421 of CAIVEA010000606.1, read as the reverse complement.
AAATCGGCATCTGGGATTGGGACATGCACAGCGACAAGCTGATCTGGGACGATCAAATGCTCGACCTGTACGGTCTAACCCGCGAGGAGTTCGGGGATACCAATGAACAAGATTGGCAGGTCAAACTGCTGCACCCGGACGATAAAGATCACATCGAACAGGAGCTGCAAGCCACGTTACAGGACGATAAACCGTTCGACACTGAATTTCGCATCCTCTTACGCGACGGCACGATCAAGCACGTCAAGGTGAATGCGATCTGTTTCCGCAGCGTCACGGGTGAGCCGGTGCGGATGATCGGTGTGAATTGGGACATCACCCTGCTCAAACGCGCCGAGGAAAACCTGCGCGTGGCGCTGGAAAAAGAAAAAGAACTGAACGAACTAAAAACGCGCTTCGTTTCGATGGCCTCCCACGAGTTCCGCACCCCGCTGACGGCGATCATGGCGACCACCGACACACTCACTATCTACCGTGAAAACATGACGAACGAGCAAATCAACACCCGTCTAGACAAAATCCGCCAGCAGGTGTTGCACATGAAAGGCATCATGGAAGATGTGCTGCAACTATCCGCGATTCAGGTCGGGCGCATCCGTTTCCAGCCGGTTCCGGGCAGCATAGACACGCTCTGCAACGAGATTGTGGAAGAATTTAACAGCCAGACCCAGCACTACAAGCGAATCCAGTTTTACCGACAGACCAACCTCGAACTATTCTGGTTCGACCCGCAATTGATGCGGCAGATCATCAACAACCTGCTCTCGAACGCGCTCAAATATTCGTCCGTCGAAAAGCCAGTGCGCTTTGAACTCGACCAAAATGATGTGCGCTTGGTGCTGAAAGTCAGTGATGAGGGCATCGGCATCCCGCCCAACGACCTCAACCACCTGTTCGAGCCGTTCTACCGTGCTGCCAATGTGGGTGCAGTGTCGGGGACAGGGCTGGGCTTGAGTATCACCAAGCAGGCTGTGGAATTGCACGGCGGCACGATCCTCGCAGATAGCACCGTGAACAAAGGCACAACCATCACCATCGTGCTGCCCGTCAAATCGGCAGATGAGATGGGTTAATGGTCTAGCCGCTGCAACCGATCCGGCACGCTCACCTGCGCTCCGGTTGCCCACACCTGCGGATACGCCTCCCGCCCGCAGGTGGTCAACAGGCGCACCGTCAGCGGTTCGCGCTCCGCCCACCACGCCGGAGTCAGCCGGTCATGCAGTACGGAGGCCAGCACTTCCGCCGCCTGTTCCGGCACGCCCCGCGCTGCATACACGCTGGCGATGCCGACCAGCGCAAGGCGTTGTGCGACATTGGCAGCAGGCGGATCAGTCATCCAGTGCAGCGATTTGAACAGGTCATCCGCGCCTGCCAGCGGATCGTCCAGCCCGCAGCGGGCGCAGCCCCGCGCCGCCAGCGGGTAGCGCGATTCAAACTGATCTTCGTCTTTACCAACGATTTTTATTCCCAGTTCGATTGATTGCTCAGAAACCTCCAATGCCGCCTTATACTCCCCGCGTAGCAAATGCCAGATGCTCTGCTGGAACAAAAAGGCCTGTATATTGTGGCGCATCTCATGCTCACGACTGATCGCCAGCCCTTCTTGAATGATAGTTTGAGCACGTTCCCAATCCCCGCGAATGAGGCGTACCGCGACCAGATTGCGAAAATTCACCGGAAGATGTGCCACATAATCAAGGCTGCGTGCCCGTTGAATCGCCTCAGTAGCACCGACCTCCACCGCATCCCAATCGCCCGTCAAGATTCCACCAGCAACCACATTCGACAAGGCGCTAATGAGGCCGAATTCATCGCCAATCTTGCGACGAATCTCTAGTGAGGCCTGCATATAAGCGATTCCTTCATTCGAATTCGAATACCCTTTCAGGTAACTCAGGTAGCCCAACAACTGAAGTATTCGGGCGCGTCCATGTTCATCTCCAGCCTGCTGGTACAGGCGCAAACTCTCCTCTGCCAATTCATGGACGGAAGGTTGGGTTATGGTTGACAGGGCTAAAACGCGCACAGCAAAAGCCAATCGGGATAGATTCTGACCTTCGCGCAAAACAGACATGGCTTCCCGCACGATCATTTCAGCGTGGGCATGTTCCGAGAAACCATACGACACATATTCCGCATACCATGCCAGCAAATAAGCTCGTGTCTGTCGGGCGGAAGCGGAGTCCAATCCCGCCAGCGCCGCCGCCCCGCGTTCCATAAACTCTGCCCCGTTCCGGTACGCTGACCGATAGCTGCAAAACCAGCCCACGCTTTCGGCCAATTTGTCCAGCGCGGCAGCATCCTGCCGATCACACGCCCACAGCCACGCGGCACGCACATTCTCGAAATCAATCAGAATATCGCGCATGGCTTCCTGCTGGCGGGGATTCTTCAAATCAGCGATGCGCCCGTACAGCGCCTGCGCGTAGTAATCGCAATGGGCGCTATGGATGGCCTCGCGCTCTGCCGAAGCATCCAGCGTCGCCTCCGCATACTGTCGCAGCAGTTCGTGGACACTGAAGCGCCCGCTATCGGCATCGCGCTTGAGCAGTGATTTGTCCATCAGCGTCAGCAGTTGGCGCAGCCCCGCGCCCGTCACCGCTTGCGCCGCCGCCCGCGTGAACCCGCCCCGGAACACTGCCAAGCGCATGAAAATGGCCTGTTCTTCCGCCGAAAGCAGCCGCCACGAATAATCGAATACCGCTTGAATGCTGCGGTGGCGTTCAGGCACGTCCGCCATCTGCGATTCCAGAAAATCCAGCCCATGTGCGATTTCGTCGGCAATTTCGGGCAGCGTGAGCATACTCACCCACGAAGCCGCCAGTTCAATCCCCAGCGGCATGCCGTACACCAGACGGCAAATCCGGCTGAGGTAGCGCAGATCATCATTCGCCAGTTCAAAAGCCGGACGGATGCGCTGTGCCGCGCTCATGAACAGGCGCACCGCGTCATAGCGCAGCGCGTCGGCGGGCGTTTCCCACGCGGGGAACTCCATGCCTTCCAGCATGAACAGCGTTTCGCCGCGCAGGTTCAACCGCACCCGCGAAGTCACCAGCACTGTGACGTTTGCGGCTTGCTGCACGATGTCCGCCACCAGCGCCGCACCTTCCAGCACATGCTCGAAGTTATCCAGCACCAGTAACAGGTGCTTCTCGCGCAGGTAATCTAAAAGCTGCTGGCGCACTTCCTGCGTGGAAAGGAACTGGCAGCCCAGCGCCGCCGCAATCGTGGAGGGGATATGTTCCGCCTCGCGCAGCGCCGCCAGCCCGACGAAGAACACCCCGCCCCCGTAACGGCGCAGTGAAGCGGGTTGCGCGGTCTGCCGTTCCGCAAGCTGGCGCACGGCCTCCACCGTGAGGCGCGTCTTGCCCATGCCACCGGGCGCTTGCACCGTCACCAGCCGCACCGACGGGTCATTCAGCAGGCGCGTCAGGGCGGCGATTTCGTTTTCGCGCCCGACGAACGGCGTGGCATCCGCCGGAAGCTGCACGGGCAGCGCCGACGGCGTGGCAACGGGTGTGCGAAACACATCCGTCGAAAGGATGGCCTTCACACGCGGCGAGTCCGGTTGTGTACCTTCGCTCCGGTACTGAATGGATTCTAGTTCTGCACCCACCTGCCGGATGCTAGGGATTCGCGCCGTCCGGTCTTTTTCCAGCATCCGGTAGATCAAATCCACCAGCGCCAGTGGCGCATCAGGCCGCAGCGCTTCCAGATCGGCAGGCGATTCCAGCAGAATACGGCTGACGACGGGCGCAGGGTAGTCGGCGGCGAACGGATGGCGATAGGTGAGTATCTCGAACAGCAGCACCCCGAACGCCCAGATGTCCCCGCGTGTATCGGGCGGTTCGCCCCGCAGCGCCTCCGGCGGCATATAGTCCAGCGTCCCCAGCGCCGTGCCGTCGTCTGTCAGATGTTCGGTACTCTGGATGGCCGCCACGCCGAAATCTGTCAGGCGCGGTGTGCCATCGGCGGCCAGCAGCACGTTAGCTGGCTTCAGATCGCGGTGGATGACTTTCAAATAGTGGGCGCGGGTGAGCGCGTCCGCCAGTTCCAGCGCCAGCGTCAACACCTGCCCGATGGGCAACGGAGACTCCTGCCGCTGGAGCAGCGCCGCCAGATCGCCGCCCTCCACATAATCCATCACAATCGCGTACTGGTCGCCCTCATGCAGCAGTTCGTGGACATGCACGATATTGGGATGGTTGAGTTGGCGCAGGATTTCGGCTTCGCGGACAAAGCGGGTGAGCAAATCGGGGTTGGAGGCCACAATCTCCGGCCTGAGCAGTTTGAGCGCCACCGTCGCGCCCGTGCGTAGATCACGGCAGCGGTAGACCACCCCCATGCCACCCTGACCGATCTCTCCGTCCACAGCGTAATGAGCAGCAATCTGCTGTCCCGATCCCATAGGTTTTTCTCGTAAGGAACAGTGAAATATGGTTTGATTATACCGTTGTGCCGAAAATTCGCATTCGTGATGCGACAATTTTTATATTACACTACGGTTACAAATTTACGGGCTGCGTTTACACTGACCGAATAGGGTCGGTGTAGTTCGCTAAGTTGGGGAATAACGATGGTCAATATCAATGAAGCGGCTTTGGACGAAAAGTTGGAGCTATTAGAGAAAGCCCGTGCGTGGAGTCCTCGTGTCATCTCCAAACTGGAAACACTGATTCGCACGGCTGACGATTTTAGCCTGTTCCGCCTCAATCCTATCCAGTATGCCGCCGAGAAAAACCTTTCCGAAAGTGAGGCGATTGATCTGTTCCTGTACGCTGTCAATGTCGCCTTGTTTGAAATGGAATGGCATGTCCTGTGTCCGCATTGCGGCTATGTCGTCGAAAGCCTGCGGAGCATGAGCGCCCTGCACGCCCATTATCGCTGCCGCGTCTGCGCGGTGGAACGCGATTCCTCGCTGGACGATTACATCCAGATTTCATTCACCATCTCGCCGCAGGTGCGCGAAATCAGTTTTCACCATCCCGAAGACCTGCCGATTGAGGATTTCTACTTCAAATATCATTTGAGCCGCGAGGTGATTTCGCCCGTCCCCGGTGTCACACTCGCGCAGGCCTTCACCAGCTTTACGAAATATATGGGCTATCTCCAACCGGGTGAGAAAACAGTTGCCGAAGTGGAACTCCCGCCCGGTTTACTGCGTGCCACCGATGTGACCAATGATGCCAGTTTCGGCCTCCTCCTCACGCCAAACGAGCAGGTTGACTCTCAGGTGATTCCGCTGCAACTGGTCAACGGCAAATTCCAGTCGTCCGACCCGGAGATGCAACCCCGGACGCTCGTCATTGAAGATGTCACCCAACAACCGCGCACCTTCAGCCTCGAATTAGGACGCGAACTGGCGAACGGCAACCACACCCTGCAAATCGAAAATCTGCTGAATCGCCGCAGCGCCCTGTG
>CAIVEA010000605.1 GCA_903904765.1 uncultured Chloroflexota bacterium | reverse complement strand
TGCAACGGGTCGCCACCGAGCAAGCGTGTCCCCGGCAGTGGCGGATAGTCAGGTTCTTCTGGTGCGTCCCCCAAAAGATGGGTGCCGCTGATATTTTCTGGTAGATCGTTCGCGTCGAGCAATCGGGTGTGTCGCCCTGATTCGGCGGGTGGCGGCGACCATGCTGGCACATCGTTATCCAGCAAGAACCCCTGATCTTCAGGTGTCCACTTTGCGGCTTCCGGCGCGTTCTGCGCTGTCTCGTTCAGGATTTGCGTCACCAGTGGCGGTGGACGGTTGGGGGCACTGGGTTTGCGTGGTGCGCCACCCGGTATTTCCGGTAGGATCATCGTGCCCGGAAACACTTCACCTGCTTCGTTCGTGGGGAATTGTGCCGTTTTGCCGAACGGAACATTACTGGTTTGCGTTTCCTTTTTGCCCAGCCCACGAGTAGTGGCCTGTCCGCTGGTCGGAGGTTCATCCCCGATTCGCCGTGTTTGACCGGGATACGTGATCGAAGTTTTGAGCGCTGACTCGATCAGCGGCAGAACTTCGCGTGTGGTATAGGGCGTATCGAGCATCCCATTCAGTTTCAGATGCGCGACATCAGCAGGGGGCTGTTTAGGGCTGACGATAACGGCAATATCTGGTTGCAGGTTGCGAAGTTGTTGAACGACTTTCGCCCCGGAACGTCCCGGAAGATCGAAATCCACCAGCGCCACGTCCTGCGGGTGTTCGCGTAGGAAATCAAAAGCCGCGTCCGCCGTAGTGAAGGGGCGAACCACGAACACGCCCGTCTGTTCCAGCGCCTGCTTGAGCGTGACGGCGGCGACGAGCTGACGGTTGATGATGAGTACACGTATAGCCATAGCTAAATTCTACAACCGTCCTTTTTTAGCGGCAATTCATCTCTGCTGCTGATGTGCTGAATGCTCCTCTACCACAAACGGCTGAGGAGCATTTCAGCCCTTATACGGCTTTGATGGCAATAATTGCGCTGTTATTGACTTCGCTCACTTCGACCACTTGGTTAGCGACATCGGCATTGGCTTGCAGGTTGTAAGTTCCCACGCCGGGGAAGCTCACATCAATATTCAAGCTAATGCTCTCGCCAGCGTTGAGATTGGACACCGTACCCAGATCGGCGCTGCTTCCATCTGGCAGGATGACCTGATTGCTGAACGATCCGCTGGGGCCGCTGCCCGTATTGGTGATCGTTACCGAGTAGGTGATCGGCCCCCAAGGCGATGTGACGCTGGTCGGCCCGCCGATGCTGGAAATCACCAGATCGGGCTTTCCCGGCGTGGGAGTCAGCGTGGGCGGCTTGGGTGTAGGCGTGAACGTAGGCGGCACGTTCATCGTGGCTGTGGGGGTGTTGGTCGCCATGCTGATGATCGGCACATTGACACATACGCCATACACCGAAGTGAAACCGGCGCTCACCCAACCTTTGTTGAACCCCGACGCAATTTGCCACCATGAGTTATCTGCTACGCGCCCGATGATCGGTACAACTGTACCAGCCGCCAGCGGGTTCGGGGTCATCTGCACCAGCGGGTAGGTGGTGGCTGGCCCTGTCCGTACATTCAGTGCGGCATTGGTCAGGGCGCGGCAGGTGGGGTCGTTCGGGTCAATATAGATTGGTGTGCCGCCGCTGCCGCCTGTGTTGACGGAGATGGTGGGTGTCACCGAAGCCTGCGCTTGCCCGACGACCACGTTCACAATCGCCGGATCGCTCGCCATCGCTCCGCGATAGGCGATCACTTGCAGCGTCACCGCGCCCGTTTGCCGGGGTGTGTAGTCCAGCAGCACCGGGAAATCTTTTTGTCCCGATGGTGCTTCGGACGAGATGGTTTTCACAATCTGGCTGTTTGCGATCAATTGCACACGGGTCACGCCGATGCTATCGGTGGCACGGGCTGTCACGAAAAGCTGCGTGTTCACCGCTACCGTCGAACCTTCGGCGGGCGACGAAATGCTCACCGAGGGTTTAGCTGAGGGCGGGATGCTGGCTTCGGGCGGGATAGTCGGTGGTTGCGAGGTCAGGTTGCAAGCACTGAGCGCCATCACCAGTAGCAGTAGTGCAGCGCGGATAAGAGTGCGGAAGTTGGCGTATCCTGAGAATTGTTTGTGCATGTCAGGCTTCATCTCACAGCATGGTTTGAGCATTATAACCTGTCACGCATTCTAGCACCGCACGGATTCGGCTGCAATTCGCTCAGCCTGCGTCCGCCTGACGCTCCCCATCCGCTAACGAGGTCAGGCCGCCGCCTCCCGGTCATCGCGGGTGTAGTCGCGCAGGCGCGGGTAGCGCCACGCAATCCATGCCGTGAGCAGCACCGTTGCGATTCCGCCCGTGACGATGGCGAAGGGTGCGCCAAAGGCCGAAGCCACCACGCCCGCTTCCAGTTCGCCAAACTGCGGCCCGCCCATGAAAAAGATCATGTTCACGCTGGTCATGCGTCCGCGCAGATGATCGGGGGTCATGATCTGGCGCAGCGTGGCACGGATGATGGTCGAGATGGTATCGCCCACGCCCGTCAGCGCGAAAGCGATATATGACAGCACAAACGAGGTCGAGAAGCCAAACACCGCGGTGGCGAGGCCGTAGAGCGCCACACTCCACAGCAACACGCGCCCCTGCCGGTGTATTTCCGGGCGGAACGTCATGACCACGCTGGTGACGAGCGCCCCCACCGCCTGCGCGGTTGCCAACAGCCCGTAGCCGACGGCGTTCAGTCCCAGTACCGACGATGCGATAATGGGCAGCATGGTGCGGGCGGACGCAAAGAAGGTGGCGAAGAAATCCAGCAGCATCGAACCCCAGATCACCCGCGTGGTATAGGTGAAGCGCAACCCCTCCACCAGCGGTTTGATGCCAATCCCGCTGCTGGCGTTCGTTTGCCGTCCCCGCGTTTTGATGAGCGAAAGTGTGATGATGGCCGCTACGAAGCTCAGCGCGTTCAGGGCGTACACAATCCCGATATTCGAGGTCAGTTGCGTCTGGTCTGGCGATAGGCCACTCAGCCCCACGCCGATCACCAACCCCGTCAGTGCAGGGCCGGCAATGGTTGCCAGTTGAAACATAATCGTATTCATGCTCACCGCATTGGCGAGATGTTCGCGGGGGACGAGGTTGGGTACGAATGACTGCCGCGAAGGGCTGTCGAAGGCGGTCAGGCCGGAAGCCAGCGCGGTCAGCGCGTAAATCAGCCCCAGCGTGGCATGGTTGGTCAGGGTGGCGATGGCTAGAACCCCCGCGAGGATAGCCGCGACCACGCGGGTGATAATCATCACCTTGCGGCGGTCACTCGAATCTGCCAGCATCCCGCCCACCAGTGCGAAAATCACAATCGGCACAATGCGTACCAGCCCCAGCATCCCCAGCCCCAATGCTTCGGAACTCAAGGTTATACCGGCGGCCTGAACCGTTTGCCCGCGCAGCAGTTGGAACACATGCCAGTCCAGCGCATATACTTGCATCTGTGAGCCGATGGTGGAGATGACTTCGCCCGACCACACCAGCCGGAAGTCACGGGAATGCAGCGCAGGCGGCAGTTTGAAGTTGAATGGTTGTGCCATAGCTCATCTCGCAGGTCGGGATAGATACGTGAACGCGCATATTACCATACAGGAAGTGAACCGATGGACTGCATGGATCGCTCCGCTTTGGGGGTAGGGGGTGAGGGCGGTTCATGGTGAGCTTGCCTATCGGTTGTTATAATCCCGCCTAGTAATTCGTATCATGATCGGCGGCACAGCGTCCGCCGATTTTTCCATCCTCATCACGGAATCAAGGAGTGGCGGCGTGAAGCAGTTGATCGGCATGGATCTCG
>CAIVEA010000604.1 GCA_903904765.1 uncultured Chloroflexota bacterium | reverse complement strand
CGGATACACGCAAATCCGTGATCTGGGCGGGATTAATGCGTGGATTGATGCGGGTCTGCCTGTCGAATAACCGTTTTAGACTCAACGAATGGATGAAGCCTGAATGAATATCTTCAAAGCATTGTTCAGCGGCGGCGCGAATGCCGTCACTGCCGAAGAAGCCAAGACCAAAATGGACAGCACCGAATCGCTGTACATCCTCGATGTGCGCCAGCCGGACGAATACCGCACCGGACACATCCCCGGCGCAAAGCTCATCCCGTTGAACGAGTTGGGGCGGCGCATCAACGACCTGCCCAAAGACCAGCCGATTCTGTGCGTATGCGCTTCCGGTTCGCGCAGTAGCGTGGCTTCCAGCCAGTTGCAGAGCGCGGGTTACAACGTGTTCAACCTGCGCGGCGGCATGATGGGCTGGATGCGTGCCGGCTATCCGGTCAAAAAAGGCAAATGAATTTCGCAGAACGGTTCACCGTTCTTTCGATGAGGAGCATGACACCATGAGCGACGCCACTTCTACCAACACGGGCATGAACTGTGTAGTCAATGCAGATTACGAATCCACCCTCACGCGGGTCACGGACGCACTAAAGGCCGAAGGCTTCGGCGTGCTGACCGAGATTGATGTGAAGGCCACCCTGAAGAAAAAGCTGGATGTGGACTTCCGCCCGTACAAGATTCTGGGCGCGTGCAATCCGCCGCTGGCCTACCGTGCGCTGTCCGCTGCGCCGGAAGTGGGGTTGCTGCTGCCCTGCAACGTCACCGTCTCGCAGGTGGATGACACGCACACCCTCGTTTCGATCATTGACCCGCTGGCGATGATGAGTTTCGTCCCCAACGAAGACCTCAAGCCGATTGCGGACGAAGCCGCTGCCCGTTTGAACCGCGTGGTGCAAGCTCTGGAGGCGAACTAATGGCGTTATACGCTTACGACTGCCCCGGCTGCGGACGCACGTTCGAGAAGCGTGTGCCGATGGCGGAGGCCGACAAGACCACCTGCCCGCACTGTGGCAACCATCATCCCAAGCGCCTGTTGTCGCGCATCAGCGTGGCCGGGCAGTCTGGCCGGAGTGAAGGTGCGCCCAGCCCCGCGCCCGTCGGCGGTGGCTGAGGCTTCGGACGACGTTGCTAACCGTGTGTTAGCACAACCCGCAGAGCAGAAAAACAGTGACCTAGACTAGTGCCAACCCTAGTGGATGAGGAGCATAGAACGATGAACGGTTTAGTGAATTTCATGGCTTCGACAAATGGTCGCATCACCCGTATTGTGGCGGGTCTGGTGTTGATTGCGCTCGGCTTGTTCGGGATGGGCGGCACGGGTGGCATTGTGGTGGCGATCATCGGGGCGCTGCCGCTGGTGGCGGGCGTGGCGGATTTCTGCGTGTTCGCGCCGCTGGCTGGCCTGCCGCTGAGTGGCTCCAAAATCCGCGCTGGCAAGTAAACGCAGTTCGGCTGGTATTCAGGAAGGACGCTCTCGCAAAGGGAGCGTCCTTTTTGTTGGGGCGTTACCCCCGCAGGCGTGGTAGCAGCCCCGAATAACGCTCCACCACCGGATTGGTCTGCACCGCGATTCGCACGGCGCTCTGCATCCCCACCAGCACGACGGTGCGGCGGGCGCGGGTGATAGCGGTATACAGCAGGTTGCGCTGGAGCATCATATAGTGCGCGGTGTGCAGCGCCAGCACCACGAACGGATATTCGCCGCCCTGACTGCGGTGTGTGCTGATGGCGAAAGCGTGCGTCAACTGCTCCGCCTCATCAAACTCGTACTCAATGATACGGTCTTCCAGCAGCACTTCCAGCTTACCTTCCTCGAAGTCCATTGCACGGATGCGCCCGATGTCTCCGTTGAACACCTCTTTGTCGTAGTTGTTCTTCAACTGCATCACTTTATCACCCACGCGGAACGTTCGCCCGTTGATTTTGCGCTCCGCCATGCGTCCGGGCGGGTTGAGCGCCACTTGCAGCGCTGTATTGAGCGCGTCCACACCCACCGGCCCGCGATACATGGGCGCGATCACCTGCACATCCTCCAACGGGTTCACGCCGAACTTGGCAGGCAGGCGGTTGGCGACAATATCCACCACCAGCGCCCCGGCCTCGTTCGAATCCTCGGCGCGGAAGAAGAAAAAGTCGGTGCTGCGGTTGTTCAATTCCGGCATCTGCCCGTGATTGATGCGGTGCGCGTTGACGATAATCAGGCTGTCCTCGCGCTGGCGGAAAATGGTATCCAGCCGCGTGACATAGGCCGCGCCGCTGTCAATCACATCGCGCAGCACGTTGCCCGCACCCACGCTCGGCAACTGGTCTACATCGCCCACCAGCAGCAGGTGGGAGGTAGTTCGGATGGCTTTCAGTAGGTGATAGAACAGCACCAGATCAATCATGGACGCTTCATCAACGATCACAATATCCGCGTCCAGCGGGTCATCCTCGTCATGCTCGAACTCGCCGCCTGCCGAATAGCCCAACATACGATGGATGGTGGAGGCTTCGCGGCCAGTGGCTTCCGACAGGCGCTTAGCGGCGCGTCCGGTGGGGGAAGCCAGCCGCACGGTGCGGTCTTTCGCCTCCAGCGCGTGAATCACCATCTGAAGTGTGGTGGTTTTGCCCGTGCCGGGGCCACCCGTTAGCACGCTCACCTTGCTGGTGAGGGCGGCCTGCACCGCACCCTGCTGCTGCGGCGTGAGTGCCACATTGTTCTGCTGCGCGACTTCGCTCAGGAAGGTCGGCCAATCCGTGCCGCGCCATGTGCCGGACATGGCGGACGGGCTTTTCGCCAGCAACCGCAAATGCTCGGCAGCGCCCTGTTCGGAATGGTAGAAAGCCGGCAGGTAGATGGCCTGCACCGTTTCGCCGTTCGTGCCGCGAATCTGCTCCGCGAACAAGTCCTCCGCGAGGATGGCCTGATCCAGCAGCGAGTCAATCTGGTCGGCCTTGTCCACTTTGAGCAGTTCAACGGCGGTGTTGACGAGGACGGAGCGCGGCGCGTAAGTATGCCCATCCAGCGCCAGCCGGTTGAGCGCGAAACTCAACCCCGCCCGCAGGCGATATGGCGAATCGGGCGGCAACCCCAGCTTGACCGCAATCGCGTCCGCTTTGATGAAGCCGATGCCGAACACCTCGTCCGCCAGCCGGTACGGGTCTTCTTTGATCTGGCGCACCGTATCGCTGCCGTACACATCTGAAATTTTCTTCGCCATCTTGCTGCTCAGGCCGTAGCCCTGCAAAAAGATGAGCGTTTGCCGCTGGGCGTGATTTTCCGTCCATGCCTGTTGTAGCGAACGGGCAAGACTGGTTTTGAGACCGGGGACTTCCTCAATGCGGTACGGTTCGCGGTCAAGGATGTCCAGCGTTTCCAGCCCGAAATGCTTGACGATGCGCTCTGCCGTCACCGGGCCGATGCCCTTGACGATGCCGCTGCACAGGTAGTTGATGATGCCCAGTTCGCTGGTGGGGATGACCGGCTCGACGATTTCGGCGCGGAATTGCAGGCCATATTTGGGGTCGTTGAACCAGCCGCCGGAGAAATGGACGGATTCGCCCAGTCCCAGCGTCGGCATAACCCCGACAACCGTCACTGTGCCGTCGCGGGCGGTTGTGCCGGGGGCTTGCTTTTTGTCCGGCGTGAGCTTGAGGACGGTGTAGCCGTTGTCTTCGTTGTAGAAGGTGATGCGTTCAATCGTGCCGCTGATGGTATCCATAGCGCCGATTGTAGCACAGGTGAAAATAAAACCGAGGCATCGTTTGATGTCCCGGTTGTGTGTCGGAAGGTGGAGAGGCGGGTTAGTAGGCGAAGCCCTTGACTGCTTTTTCCAGTTGACCCATGTCGGGGCTGGCGATGCTGTATACCCAGTCGTTGTGCGACCATGTGAAGCTGTACAGGTCGGGCGTGGAACTGTAGAAGTAGCTCACCGCGCCCACGCCGATCACGTAGTTTCCCGTGCGCCCGATGGAATCTGCCACCGCCTTGAGTGCGGTCATCACTTCTTGCGTAGTCGCCATCTCTGGCTTGAACTGCGCGGCGACCACATGGATGGCTGCACCTCCCGCATTGTTATACAGGCCGTTCGTCAAGTAGGCGGCGGGCAGCTTCAGGCAGGCCAACTGCTCTTTCACATTCGGATTGTAATCGCCCGCGCTCCACAGGCAGTTGCCGAGCAAATCACTTTCCAACTGCGACGCGATGGTGGGGGCAGCAGCATCCTCAGACGCTTCAGTCGCAGGTTCAACTTTCGGTGTCACCCCCGGCACGAAGGTTTCAACGCTGGCGACATCCAGCAGCAGCACATCGGTTTGTAGGGGCAGGATGGTCATGTAGGCCGCGCTCACCGTCGGAGTCTGACGGTCAACCATGTTGTAAGGGGCTTGCAGCGCATCCATGAGGAATGCCCCGCTGTTTGACCGTACCTGCCGCATCAGGGTGGTGGTCAGCGTCCACAGTGACCACAGGAGGACGATGGAGGCGATACTGATGATGATCGCCCATCGCTTGCGCCGTTCAATCCGATTAAAGGCGTGGAGCAGGTGGGGAGGCCATACGAAGTCGAGCAGTGTGTAAACCGGCTGGAGATCACTGTCCGGGTGTGTGGCCGGACGGTGGGCATCTCTGGCGGTGTTTGGCGCGATGCGTTGTCTGTTGTGTGATGTCATACGGTTCTGTCCCTGTGGCGTGCGCCTGCGCTGCTCGACCATTTCCTTAACCCTTTGGAGCGATCCACTCCACTGCTGTGATTGCGGCTGTCCTGCATCTGAACAGTCGGGCGTTTGTACCGATCTGGTCTACGCCCGACTGGTTAGTGACTATGATCGAACCGAAGGTGTGCTTACCTTAGCATCCTTTGGAGCGATCTACTCCGCTGCTGTTGCTGTTGTTCTGGCTGCCGCTGTCCTGCACCTGAGCAATCGGGCCGCTGATCGTATCTGTGCCGATTTGGGTAGCACCGGATTTGGTGGTGACAGTGACCGAACCGAAGTCGTAGTTGCCATCCAGCGTGATGCTGATGACGCGGGTTTCTGTGCCGCCTACTGCCAGCACCGAGAGCAGGTCGAAGCGATAACCTTTGACTGTGCCTTTCTTCGGGCCGCCGCCGTTGCCATTCCCGCCGCTAGTGCCGCCGCTGGTGCTGCCGCCACTGGTCGGGCTGTAGCCGATGTCGAACTTCATGCCCTTTGCGCCGGTGGTGGGGTCTACTTCGATCCATGACCACGCTTCACTGGTGCTGATGACATGATCCGCCACGCCTTTCGGCACACCCAGAATCCAGTGGCTGATAGCGGGTTGGTCGCCTGAGGTGACGGTATAGGCGATGGTGGTGCGGTTTGTTACCGAGTCGTACACCCGCGCCGAGGCTTCGATGGTGTGATTGTACAGTTCGGCTTTGGTTTCGACCACTGCTTCCGGCTTGCAATAGCCTTCAAGACCGTTGGCAGTCTTGAGGAACGTGGTATTGATGAATCCCACGATGATCGAAGCGCCGATCATGACGGCGATGGCTGCGGGAATGGCCGGCCAATACTCTAATAGAGCCTGACCGCTTTGAAGATGTTTGAGGGATTTCGGGTTCATGATGCCACTCTTTCGATAATTCAGGAACAATAAGGCGATGATGTAAAAACGATCTTCTGTAAATTTCCCCCTTACTCTCATTAAATGACTATTTTCCAGAAAAGACAATACAATATTTATGAATTTCACGTAAAGAACAATCGTAACAGTTGCCAAATTTGTCTATTCAAGGGGAAACAGGTAACTCAGACCATCTTAATCTACTGCAATTAATTGATGCTATTTAAATATAAACAAAGATGGGTGATATAGTCCCTGTAGGCAGTGCTGTGCGTTTATAATCCGCATAGAGTTCGACTACCGCAGCGGAGGTTCGCCATGCGAAAGCTCATCATCAGCAATCTGATCTCG
>CAIVEA010000603.1 GCA_903904765.1 uncultured Chloroflexota bacterium | reverse complement strand
TAATCGGCTCATACCAGCTGGCGGTGCGCTTGGTGGATGCCTACGTGGAGGCGCATCACGCTTCGGTGGGCGAGTGGCATTAGCCGCGCTTATCTCGTAGTATTTTTAATTGATCTTACTCTCCTTCGCCATGAGGGAGAAGGGGACGGGGGATGAGGGTTATCTCAAGTAGTATGGCGTTCGACCACTTCCAGCGCAGGCAATTGCGGCGTGGGCGGTGGTTGGTTGTTGTGCATCAGCGCCAGTAGATGCCGCAGCGCCATTTGACCGCTGCGCTCGAAATGCTGGCGCACGGTGGTCAGTCCCACATGATGACTCATCTCCAGATCATCGAAGCCGATGACCGAGAGTGTATCTGGCACTGGCAGACCTGCCTCCCGTGCCGCATCCAAGCAGGCGAGGGCTTGCAGATCGCACATGGCGAAGATGGCGGTTGGCCGATCCGTTAGGGCGAGGAGTTCCAGCGTTTGCGCCTTCGCCACCGCATACTCATGCGCTCCCAGCTTGATATACTCCGGCGGCAGGGCAAGGCCAGCTACAGTTAGCCCCTCGCGGAAGCCTTTCAGCCGTTCGGCGCTGGTCTGAAAGCCGAACGCATCCTCAAACACATCTCCCACATACGCGATGTTGCGGTGTCCGCGTTCGATGAGATAGTGCGCCGCCAGTCGTCCGCCTTCCAGATTGTCCGCGCCGATGCACGGCCAATCCCGCTGGCGGAAATGGTTGATGCCCACAAACGGCATATTGGCGGCACGCAGCAGCGCGATTTGTTCCGGGGTCAGATCGAGGTCAATCACGATCAGCCCTTCGACGGATGTCCCCTGAAGGATGCTGTTCAATTGCACATCGAAATGTTCCAGCGAACGCACGTTGTACAGAATGAGTTCGTACTGCGATTCGAGTTCGTACAGCGCCAGTTGAATTCCCCGCATGCGTTCCGCGAATGCTTGATAGGCGATGAACGGCTGTGTAATCACGCCGATATTGTGCAGGCGCGTTTTGCGCGGTAACTGGCGGGCGAGGCTGTTGGGGCGGAATCCTAGCTCGTTAATCGCATCCAGCACCGTTTGGCGGGTGCTTTCGGTCACTTTGGGGCTGTTATTCAGGACGCGCGAAACCGTACCGATGCCTACACCGGCCTTTTTCGCCACGTCGCGTATCGTAGGGATGTCCATCGTCTGCTGTATCCGTGTCCATAGGGGCAATATGGAACCGATTCCAATTGCTATCATCACTATAGTGAATTTTTGCACCTGCGCGAATCCGCATTGTGTTCATACCGGATATTCGTCACAATCACCCCTCATGAATTTCCCTCCTGCTGATCGAAGGTGATGATGTTCGCACGCATTCGCCGCTGGTTGTCCCGTCCGGCCCAGCCACCCACGCTGACCAGCCTTGCTGCCTATCAACAGTGGGCGGCGACCTATCCCCCCATCGCGCATAATGTGCTGATGCAAACCGAGGAAGCCGCCATGCTCTCGCTGCTGCCCGATGTGCGCGGTGCAACGCTGCTGGACTTGGCTTGCGGCTCTGGGCGCTATGCGCGAATCGCGCTGGAACGCGGGGCGCGGCTGGCGCTGGGTGTGGATAACAGCGAGGCCATGCTGCGGGTGAACGCGCTGTCGTTGCGTACTCTGGGGACGTTGGAGGCGATTCCGCTGGCCTCTGCCAGTCTGGACGGGGTGCTGTGTGGTCTTGCCGTCGGTCACATTCCGCGTTTAGGCCGCGCTGCCGGCGAAATCGGACGGGTGCTTAAACCGGGCGGGTGGGCACTCGTCAGCGATTTTCACCCCTTCGTGTTCCTGAATGGGGCGCGGCGCACTTTCACGGGTGCGGATGGCCGCACCTATGCCGTCGAGCATTACGTACATCTGTACAGCGATGCGCTGGAATCCTTCACGCAAGCCGGCTTGACGGTTGAGCGCGTCCTCGAACCCCGTCTGACGACCACCCCGGATGGGGTTTCGTCCAGCGCGGCGGGTGCGCCGGTGGTGCTGGTCTACCGCCTGCGAAAATCGGTCTAGTTGTTCGGGCGGTTTGGTTTGCGGGTCAGCACATACACGCCGAGGATGGCGGCGATCACCGCCGGCGGGATGCACAGTGCCGCAATCAGTCGGGCAAGCGGTTGCAGGCCGGTTTGTGCCAGTGCCACCCACAGAATGCCGAACAGCACGATGCCGAAAATCGCCAAACCCACTCCGGCCATGCTGGCTCGGGTGAGCGTCTTTTTATTCAACGGGTCAGGTGATGAACTCATGCTTTCCTCCTGACCTCGATTATACGCATCCCGTCTCATCGCGCACAGGGGGCAGGTTGTCCTATTCGGCGGTAGCCATCTCCGCGAACAACCCTTTCAACGCGGGGTAGGCGGCGCGGAAATACCTGTACTGGCGCTCGTAATGGGCATGTTTGTCCGGGTTCGGGTGCAGCACATCTTGCGGGCGGGTCACAATCTCTAGCGCATAGGTGGCGCTTTCACCCCGCGCTACACGGGCGGCCAGCACCGCCCCCCGCAGCCCCACATGCGCCGCGTCCGGTGCGATTCTCGCGTCCACACCCATGATGTCCGCGATCATCTGACACCAGCCTGCCGAACGTGTGCCGCCGCCTGTCAGCATGAGATGGGCGATAGGAACGCTCATCAGGCTGTCCAACGCATGACGGTAAGCGAAGGCCACCCCTTCCAGAACCGCCCGCACCATATCGGCCTGCGTGTGGCGCATCTCCAGCCCGATGAACGCCCCGCGTGCAAACGGGTCGCTGAAGGGGGAGCGTTCCCCGTTCAGGTAGGGCAGGTACAGCAGGCGCGAAGGCGGCTGTGCCAGCGCCACATCAATCAGTGCTGCATGGCTATCCGCGCCGAACAGGTCTTTTGCCCAGTCGAAGTTTCCGGCGGCGGTCAGCAGCGGCGCGACGCAGATGAAGTGCTGCGGGTACGGGTGTGCGAGTGTGAACACCCCTTTTTCCGGTGCGCCGTGCTGTTTAGCAGTGTATGCCACCCAGCCACTCGTCCCGATATAGGCATACGGATAGCCGGGAACACCGCTGCCCGCGCCGAGCGTAGCTGCGCCCGCATCCCCCGGCGCGAGATACACGGGTAGGCCGGGGCGCACACCCCATTCGGCGGCGGCTGCACCAGTCACCGTGCCCACTTCCGCCCCACCGGGGCGCAGGCTGCCCAGCAGTCGTCCTGCGCTGGCGATTCCGCAGCGCGTCAGATCGTCTGCGCTCAACCATGCCCGCGTGGTGATGTCCATCAGTCCGCTGGTGGAGGCGGTGGTAGTGTCCGAGGCGGCTTTTCCGGTCAGCCGGAAAGCAACAGCATCTGCCGCGCCCACCAGCAGGTGCGCCGCCCGTTCCAGTGTTTGTGGCTCATGCGCTTGTAGCCAACGCAGTTTGGCGATCAGGCTACCTGCCCCTTGATCATTTCCGGTCAGGCGGCGCAGCGTTTCCATCGCGAGGGTCGCTTGCAGCGTGTCGGCTTCAGTATGGGCGCGGCTGTCGCTGTACAGGATGACCGGACGCACTGGCTCACCGTCCGCATCCAGCAGAATCACATCTTGCATCTGTCCGGTAATGACGATGGCTTCAGCTTCGGCAGCATGCAGTTCGTGGGCGGTTTCGGCGGCGGCCTGCCACCAGTCGCGCACATCCTGTTCCACCACACCGCCTTCTGCCGTATGCGTGGGATAATCGCGGTAGGCGCTGCGGAGTACCTGCCCTTTTTGATTGAGTAGCGCGGCTTTCGTTCCGCTTGTGCCGATGTCCAGTGTCAACCAGTATGTCATCGTTTCCGCCTTGCGCTAACCATAGGGTATATTCGGAAATGGACGCATCTATTCACTGTCCGCTTGCTTTTCTCCCTTCGCCATGAGGGAGAAGGGCAGGGGATGAGGGTTACTAATCATACGCGGCGGCGGCGTGCATCTCGCGCAAATAAGCCACCATCGCGTCTTCGCCCTGCGCCACTTTTTCGACCAGTCGTGTGCCGATCACCGCCATATCTACGCCCAGCCGTCCTAGGGCCTCGATTTGCTCCGGTCGCTGAATGCCGATTCCCACACCAATCGGCATATCCGGCCTGATTGCCCGGATTTGCTGGATGATGGACTCCAGCCGTGAATACAAATCCCCATCCAGCGCGGCAGCCGTTCCGGTTGCCCCCGGCGCGGCCTTCAGATAGACCACATCTCCCAAGCGCACGCCGCGCTCAATGGTGTCTTCGTCGGCTTGCGAGTCCAGCAGGCGCACCACCGCCAGATTCAGCGCCCGCATGATCGTGGCGACGAAGCGCATTTCTTCCTCGTCCATATCCGGTGCAAGCATGCCGTGCAGGCCGTTAGTCAGGCACAGCCGCAGGAAGCCGTCCAATTCGCGCCCCACCACCGAATAGGTCATGGCGAAGCGCGGTTGCCGGATGTCTTGCAAGCCGCCGATGAGCGCCAGCGCCGTCTCTGCACCTAATCCGCGTTCATGAATCACCATGTTGTGGGCGCTGGCGATCACTTTGCCATCCATAGCCGGATTCTCGGCTGGGATGCCGTATTCGATCACATCCAGCAGTTCCGCCGCCCGCACCATCCGGTAGAACGTTTCGGGTGCGGGATAGCCCGCGAGGAAATAGCCGCACAGCGCCACACGGCGGTTAGCACGGGCTTCTTTCAGCGTGCGTAGTAAGGGATTCGATGCATTCATGTGGTTATCGCCCCCGTCGGTTCAGGCTGCTCGATGTGACCGCGCCAATGATGATCGCGCCGATCAGCACCTCGCGTACATAACTATCCACCTTCATCTGCGTCAGGCCGTTATCCAACACCCCCAGAATCAGGATGCCGAGTAGCGTCCCCGCCACATGTGGTTCACCTTCCTCGCTCAACGTCATGCCCAGAAACACGGCGGCAATCGCATCCAGCATCAGCCCCGCGCCCTGTGTGGGGTTGGCGGAAGCCACACGGCTGGCGTACATCAGCCCGCCCAGTGCTGCGCCCACTCCAGTCAGTATGAATGCGATCAGCCGCAGCAGGCGCACGCGCACACCACCCAACCGCGCTGCTTCCACGTTGCCGCCGATGGCATACAGCCGCCGCCCGAAGGCCGTTTGTTCCAGCACTACCCACACAATCACGAACACGATCAGTGCCATGATGGTCAGGTTGGGGAACAGCAGCGGGCGTTCGTTCACCATGCCTATCGGGATGCCGCCGCGTGCGAACCCGCTGAAATCTGCCGGAATATCCCTGCCGAAGATGGTTTCGCCGCCACTCAGCAGGAATGCGATGCCGCTGTAGACCGTCAGCGTGCCGAGCGTAGCGACGAATGGCGTGATGCCGATGTAGCTCACCAGCAGGCCGTTCAGCAGCCCACCGATCAATCCGGCTACCAGCGCCACCACCACGCCCAACCATACCGGTTGCGAGTCGCGGAACAGCAGCGCCGCCACAATTCCCGCCAGACTCGCCATCGAGCCAACGCTCAGGTCAAAATCGCCCATCACCATCACAAACGTCATGGTGAATGCCACCACGCC
>CAIVEA010000602.1 GCA_903904765.1 uncultured Chloroflexota bacterium | reverse complement strand
TCCCCCCTGCGGCGTGGGAGTCGGCGTGGGCGTGGTGGCGAAGCCGGGGGTACGGCTGGCGGTGGGCGTGAGCGTGATGGTGGCGGTGGGGCGGCGGGTGGGGATGACCGGACGGGCGGACGCGCCGCAGGCCGTCCCCGCCAGCGCCAGCAGCGCCAGCAAGCACAGGGCGAACAATCGTTGTGAAGAAGTCGCGCTGAATTTCATCGCTCAATCCATCTCGCGCAGGGATAATCTGCCCTTATATCGGATGTCGGTTATTCTAGCACAGCCCTTTGCCCGCGCAGGGTGATGTGCCGCGCCACCAGTAGTGATACGCCCCAGTTCACCGCTAAATCGAACAGCGAGGCGCTGCGGTCTGGCACGATGGATTGCAGCATTTCGGTGCTTAGGCCGAGCGTGCAGGCGAACAGTACGGCGGCGATCAGCGCCCAGCGCCGCGCCCCACCCGCCGCCAGCGCCCCCCAGATCAGCAGCACCAGCAGCGCGAAGCCGAAGAAGTGCGCCAGCGTGAGCAAAATTTCCCAGCCGAGGTTGAACTCCTGCGGGGCAGAAGGGCCGAGCAGCGGGTGGGCGCTGGATTGCACCAGCAGCAGTGTGAGCAAAGCGGTGTAGGCAATGGCGATGGCGATCCGCACCCCCCGCGACAGCGACGGCTGCAAATCCACGAACGTATGGTACAGGGGACGTGTTTTAGCGATCATCAAATCCCAACAGGTGAGGTGATTAAGAACCTCACCCCGCAGTGCTGTATTTAGCTTCCCCTCTCCACACGGAGAGGGGACAAGCGGGGTGAGGTTTTTGTGTTTAGGGGTACTTGCGGTTGAGCATACGGGCGTAGGGGATGGTCTCACGGATGTGCGGCAGACCGCAAATCCATGCGACGGTGCGCTCCAACCCGATGCCGAAACCGGCGTGCGGCACGCTGCCGTAGCGCCGCAAATCCAGATACCACGCATAGGCTTCACGCGGCAGTCCCATCTTCTTCACGCGCTCCTCGATCAAAGCCGAGTCGTGGATGCGTTCGCTGCCGCCTGTGATCTCGCCGTAGCCTTCCGGCGCGAGCAGGTCAACACTGCGGCACACTTCGGGGCGACCATCCACCGGTTGCATGTAGAACGCCTTGAACACCGAGGGGAAGTGGTACACGAACACCGGCTTATCGAACATTTCGGCAATCGCGGTTTCGTGCGGGCTGCCGAAGTCCGTCCCCCATTCCATGTGCAGCAGCGCCTTCTGTTCGGGGTCTTCGGTCTTGGCGGCCAGTTCGTTCAGGCGAGTCACCGCGTCGTCGTAGCTGATGCGCGGGAAGGGCGGTAGGACGCTTTCCAGCCGCGAGGTGTCGCGTTCCAGAATTTTCAGTTCTTCCTGATGCTTTTCCAGCACAGTCTGAATGATGTTGCTGACGAACTCCTGCTCCATGTTCATCAGGTCTTCCAGCGAGAAGAACGCCATTTCCGGTTCGAGCATCCAGAATTCCATCAGATGTCGCCGCGTCTTGGACTTCTCGGCGCGGAAGGTGGGGCCGAAGCAGTACACCTTGCCGAAGGCCGCCATATTCGCTTCGTTGTAAAGCTGTCCGGTCTGCGCCAGAAAGGCTTTTTCGCCGAAGTATTCCAGTTCAAACAAGCTGGTCGTGTCCTCGCCCGCCGCCGGAGTGATGATCGGCGTATCCACCAGCAGGTAATCGTGGTTATCCAGCCAGTTCCGCATGGTGTTGATGATGGTGGCTCGGATGCGTAAAATCGCCCACTGGCGCGACGAGCGCAGCCACAGGTGGCGGTTGTCCATCAAGAACTCGATGCCGTGTTCTTTGGGGGTGATGGGATATTCTTCCGCCATCTGCACCAGTTCCAGCGACTGGATGCCCAGTTCCACACCGCCCGGAATACCGGGGGCGCGTTCGTCCTTGCGAACCGTTCCGGTGACGATGATGGTGGATTCCTGACTGAGCCTGCCCGCCACCTCGAACTGCGCGGGGTCGAGTTCTTTCTTGAAGGCCACGCATTGCGCCACGCCCGTGCCATCCCGCAGTTGGATGAACTGGAGCTTGCCCTTATCGGTGCGGTTATACACCCAGCCGCGCAGTGTGACCTGCTGGCCTTCGTACTGCGCCATATCGCGGATTGTAATGAGTGTCACGGCGAAAATCCTTTGTTCACGCGCTTAACATTTGCCTTTCAGTATACCACAGCGGCGGGGAGACGGTTCGCGGGCGGTGGTATGATGTAGCGTCCCTCAACCCCCGACTTTCTCTCTCAGGGCGAAGGGAGTCAGATCAACAGATGTGTTTTTCACCCCTCTCCAAAGCGGTACTCCGCGTGTTGGAGAGGGATTTAGGGTGAGAATAGTGGGATGTGTGTTATGGAAATCGTGCGCTGCGCTTCGTGTGATGGCTACGGCTGGACGAGCGACGACATTGAGGGCGATCAAGATTGCGACTGGTGCGGCGGTGTGGGCTATGTCTACCGGGGCGCGGACGGCGTAGACCGCCGCATCCCCGCCGCCGATCTGGACGCGCTGAGCGAACAACTTGAGCAGTTGGAACAGGAACGATTGCGGGCGCTGGGTTACAGCGGCGGCGCAAAACAGCCGTGGGACCAGCCTGTGCGCCAAGCACCGGGGCGCAAACGGCTGCACCCCGGTTTGGATGAGCCTCCGACGACGGCTACAGAAAAGGAATGAATAGCAGTACCAGATGCGCCACAATCTGGCACAGCCACGCAGCGGCGAGGCCGTTGCGTTCCCGCACGTAGCTGTAGAGCATGTTCAGCAGCACAATCGCGCTGCCGATGATGAAGGCCACCGCCGGATAGCGTTTGACATCCAGCATCGGGAAGTAGATCAGCGCCGACCATAGGCTGCTCAACAGCCCGACGGTCAAGATGCCGCGCTTCTCTTGCAGCACACCCCGGAAGAACAGCGTTTCCGCCAGCGGAATCACGAACACCAGAAATGCCAGCGTTTCTCCGGCGCTCATGTTCGGGAACAGGCGGCGAGCGGTTTCTTGCAGCGCTTGTCCACCCACGATTACGAACGGCACGCCCACGATCAGCCCGAATACCACCCCCCAACCGAGATTCTCCGGCGTTTCCATCCAGATGCGGGCGCTGCTGCCCAGCAGCCACGCCAGCACACCGAATCCCGCCATCACCATCCACGCAACGGTGTAGCGCAGATCGGCATTCGCCGGAATCAGCGGAATCAGGCCAACGCTGAGCGCGATGGCGATCAGATAGCCGAACACCGGATCGTTAGTCGCGCCCCGGTAGGCTACTGGCTCGTTCGACTTTTCGCGCCCCTCGAAGGGCGATTCCCAGTTCGGGTCGTCCTGCGCGAAAGGCGAAGGGGCGTTGTCCGGTTGTTCGGCGGAATAGCCGTCGGGTTCGTCGGGATAGATAGTGGGACTCATGCCAGCAGCGTCCGTATCGCCCCGATGACCGTCTGCACGCGCTCCGGCGTAATCCAGTAGTGCGTGACCGCACGGAAACGGCGGCTATTGCCCGAATATGGGCGCATCAGGATGTTGTAGTCGGCCTTCAGGCGCTGGCTGAGATATTCCGGCGCGATGGGCGCTGTCTCTGCCAGCTCGAAGAACACCATATTGGTTTTCACCGCCGCCAGATTGACCTGCACATGCGAGATGGTGGCAAGCCCTTCCGCCAGTAAGCGGGCGTTGGCGTGGTCTTCGTGCAGTCGCTCCGTCATGTCGCGCAGCGCGACCAGCCCCGCCGCTGCCATGAAGCCTGCCTGCCGCATCCCGCCGCCCAGACTCTTGCGGATGCGCCGCGCCTGCCGGATGAAGTCATC
>CAIVEA010000601.1 GCA_903904765.1 uncultured Chloroflexota bacterium | reverse complement strand
GTGGCGGGCGAAGGGCCGGTGCTGGTGCTGGCGGGGCCGGGCAGCGGCAAAACCCGCGTCCTCACGCATCGTATCGCCTACCTCATCAGCGAACGGAAGGTGCATCCCAGCGCGATTATGGCGGTGACGTTCACCAACAAGGCTGCCGGAGAGATGCGTTCCCGCGTGGAGACGCTGCTGGATGGTTCACTCAAAGGGCTGACTATCGGTACGTTCCACGCCATCTGTGCGCGGTTGTTGCGGCGCGAATCCGAGTTTACGCCCCAGAAAGCGGACTTCTTGATCTACGACACTGACGATCAACTGTCGCTCATCGGGCAGGCCATGAACGAACTGAACGTGGACTCGAAGAAATTCCGTCCGCGTCAGGTGTTGAACCAGATTTCCGCCGCCAAGAACGAGCTGATCGGTGCGGACTCGTATGTTGCGCCGGGGTACGCAGGCGAAGTGACGGCGCGTGTTTACAGCCGCTATCAAGAATTGCTGATCGCCAGTAACGCTCGCGATTTCGATGATCTGCTGATGGATACCGCCATTCTGTTCCGCGACCAACCGGATGTGCTGACAAAGTATCAACGTTTCTTCGAATACCTGCTGGTGGATGAGTTTCAGGATACGAACGCGGCGCAATATATGCTGGTGCGCCAACTGGCCGCCCCGCAGAACAATGTGTTCGTGGTCGGGGACGAAGATCAGGCCATCTACGCTTTTCGCGGCGCGGACTACCGGAATGTGATGCAGTTCCGCACCGATTTCCCGGCGGCCAACGTCATTCTGCTGGAACAAAACTATCGTTCCACCCAGAGCGTGCTGGACGCGGCGCGGGCGGTGATTGACAAGAACACCCACCGCACGCCCAAAGCCCTGTTCACCGATCTAGGGCATGGTGAACCGCTGTCGGTGTACGAAGCCTACAGCGACTCGGAAGAAGCCGAGTACGTCATTAAGACGATTGAGGGACTTTCCCGCGAGGGGTTGCACTACGGCGATTTCGCGGTGATGTACCGCACCAACGCGCAATCCCGTGCGCTGGAAGATGCTTTTATCCACGAGGGTGTGCCGTACAAACTGGTGGGCGGCGTGGGCTTCTACAAGCGGCGCGAGGTGCGCGATTTGATCGCCTATCTGCGGCTGGTGAGCAGCAATGACGACACCGTGAGCTTCAACCGCATCATCAATGTTCCCAAGCGTGGCATCGGCAAGAAATCGCTGGAGGATTTCCACGCATGGGCGGCCAAGCACCGTTATTCCACCGGACGGGCACTGGAAGCGCTGGCGGACGGCGAAGCCTCGTCACTGGGGGCGAGTACGGCGCGGCGCTTTGTGGAGTTCTACACGCTGTTGACCGAATGGCGGGCGATTGCGGATTCTGCTGGTTTGTCGGCGATGCTGACGGACATCATTGCCCGCACCAATTTCACGCTGTATCTGCACGAGTCCAGTGATAGCACCGATGAGGCGCTGGAACGCGATGAGAATGTGCGCGAATTTAGCGGGATAGTCAAACAAAAGCAGGAGAAGGGCGTGACGCTCACGGGATTCCTCGAAGAAATGGCGCTGGTGGCCGATGTGGACAGCCTCGAAGCTGGCGCAGATTCGGTGACGCTGCTCACGCTGCATGCCGCGAAAGGGCTGGAATATCCGGTGGTGTTTCTGACCGGTCTCGAAGAAGGGCTGCTGCCGCATCAGCGTTCGCTGGACGAGCCGGAGCAAATGGCAGAGGAGCGCCGCCTGATGTATGTTGGGCTGACGCGAGCTATGCGGCGGGTGTACCTGACGTATGCTTTTCGGCGCTTGATGTATGGAGATAGCACACCCGGCATCCCGTCGCGCTTTCTGGCGGATATTCCGTCCAAGTTGACGGTGGGGACTGCGCCGCGCTTGCTCGATCAACGCGATCGCCGCAGTTTCCATGAAGAAGTGCGCTGGGATCGCGGGTTTGACGCGAAGCAATTGCCAGAAGCCACCAACCGCCTGCCCATGACCAGTGCGAAAAAACCCGCTGCCCCTAGCGTCAAATTGCGCTACAAAAGCGGTCAGCGAGTGCGCCACGCCAAGTTTGGCGAGGGGATTGTGGTGATTAGTCAGGCGATGGGCAGCGACGAAGAAGTGACCGTCAGCTTTACCGATAAGAAGGTCGGCATCAAACGGCTGGCGGCCAGCTTTGCGAATTTGACGATTTTAGACGGGTGACATGAGCAGCGCGATCATCAGCAGCGGGATGATTGCGCCGATGATGGTTCCGCCGATGACCTGTGCGGGCGTGTGCCGGTGCAACTTGAGCCGTGCTGCGCCCACCAGTGGGACTAAAGGCGAAACGGCCAGCGCCGAGGCCGGTCCAAACACATAGCCGGTGGCGACCACCGCCACCGTGATGCTCATGGTGTGCATACTGATTTGCCACACCAGCGTGATGAGAGTCATCACCGCCATCTGTACCAGCGTGACCCCCGCCACCAGCGGCAGGATGGGTGGTGCGCCCATCAGGTGCAGGACTTGCCATGCCAGCAACGAGCAGACGATGGAAACCCCGAACGGACGGATGCGTTCCGCACGTTCTTTCATGTGGACATCGGTGATGCGCCCCTGATGCACCATCCACGCGATATACACAATCGGTAGCAAACACACCAGAATGCCATAGGTGAACGCCCACATCAGTGCCTGTGACCGTGAAGTGGCGTAGTGGAAGGCGATCGGGAAGACCATGACTCC